>NZ_NOXV01000245.1 GCF_002251835.1 Flavobacterium cyanobacteriorum | reverse complement strand
GCACTAAAGAAATTTAATAAAATAAAAGTTTAAACCACTTCATAGTATAATAGTTAGCCTTTTTCATCTTTAACAGCGATATTTGCAGAATGGATAAAGTAAAAGCCAAAAAGCATCTGGGGCAGCATTTCCTTAAAGATGAGAGTATTGCAAAAGATATAGCTGACACACTTACCTTAAAAGGCTATAACAAAGTACTGGAAATCGGCCCGGGCATGGGCGTGTTAACAAAATACCTTCTTGAAAAAGATATTGACACGTACGTGATAGAAATAGATACGGAGTCGGTAGCCTATTTAAACGCTCATTACCCTAAGCTGCACGGCAAAATTTTATCGGAAGATTTCCTCAGGTACAACATCACCAAAACCTTTGCTGATGAGCCTTTTGCCATTATTGGTAATTTTCCTTACAACATATCCTCCCAAATAGTATTCCGCACACTGGAACTGCGGGAGCGCATACCGGAATTCAGCGGTATGTTCCAGAAAGAGGTAGCCGAACGTATTTGCGAAAAAAAAGGCAGCAAAACCTATGGCATCCTTTCGGTTTTAGCACAGGCTTTTTATGAGGCCGAATACCTGTTTACGGTGCCTGAGCATGTTTTTAACCCGCCGCCAAAGGTAAAATCAGGTGTGTTGCGCCTCATCCGGAAAGAAAACTTTCGCCTGGAGTGTGATGAGCGCCTGTTCTTCAATGTAGTAAAAACAGCCTTCAACCAACGCAGGAAAACACTTCGTAACAGTTTAAAAACATTTGCCCTATCGGAAAATTTAAAGGAAGATAGTATCTTTGACCTCCGTCCGGAACAGCTCTCTACAGAAGAGTTTATTGAACTGACTAAAAAAATAGCAGCCAATGGAGTTTAAAATCAGCAGGGATTTTATTGCACAGGTAGAGCAATACATTGAGGAGAATAACGAAGTGCAGCTTCAGGCGCTCCTTAAAGACATCCATTATGCTGATATTGCGGAGATTATGGAAGAGCTGGACAGCAGCGATGCCAGCTACCTTTTCCATATACTTGACAGTGAAAAAACCGCCGAGATACTCCTGGAACTTGACGAGGAGATACGCGAAAAAATATTAAAGAACCTTTCTGCCAAAGAAATTGCCGAAGAGCTTGATGAGCTGAGCACTGACGATGCTGCCGATATTATTGCCGAACTTCCGGAGGACAAGAAAGAAGAGGTAATACAGGAACTTGTTGATGCCGAACATGCCCGCGATATTGTGGATCTGCTAAGGTATGATGAAGACACTGCCGGCGGGCTTATGGCGAAGGAGCTTGTAAAGGTAAACGAGAACTGGAACGTGCTTACCTGCGTAAAAGAGATGCGTATACAGGCCGAAAACGTGCAGCGCGTACACTCTATTTATGTGGTGGACGATGATAACCGCCTTAAAGGGCGTCTTTCATTAAAAGACCTTCTCACCACATCTACCAAAACGCCAATAAGCGAAATATATATTAAAAAGGTTGACTTTGTAAAAGTGAATACGCCCGATGTGGAAGTAGCGCGTATAATGCAGAAGTATGACCTTGAAGCTATACCTGTTGTTGATGAGCTGGGCCGCCTGGTAGGCCGCATTACTATTGACGACGTGGTTGACGTTATAAAAGAAGAGGCCGAGAAAGACTATCAGCTTGCCGCAGGTATCTCGCAGGACGTTGAGGCCGATGACAGCATACTGGACCTTACCCGGGCGCGGTTGCCATGGCTGGTGCTGGCACTGTTTGGCGGTTTTATAAGTGTAAGCCTGCTCGAAAGTTTTAATGCCGCTATGAAGCACCACAAAGAGCTTTTCTTTTTTACACCCCTTATAGCGGCTATGGCCGGTAATGTGGGGGTACAGTCGTCAGCAATTATTGTTCAGGGCCTTGCCAACAACAGCCTTAGCGGCTCACTGTGGCGCAGGCTTATAAAAGAAGTGTCACTTACGCTCCTTAACGGCTCAATACTGGCCATATTGCTGGTACTTGGCAGCCATTTCCTGCTGGGTGAAGGGTTTAACCTGGCGCTTACGGTAAGTATCTCTCTTATCTCTGTTATTGTTATAGCATCACTTATAGGTACTTTTATTCCTATACTACTCGATAAAATTGGTATTGACCCCGCCCTTGCTACCGGCCCGTTTATTACTACCAGCAACGACATTTTCGGGATATTGATTTACTTCTCTATTGCAAAGGTAATGTTAGGGTTTTAGTTAAAAGTCAGGGTAATAGATTCAATGATTTTGTTTCTTATCTGGAAAATCATTCTTCCTTTTTTGCCTTCAATATTAACTGAATATTCGTAGCTGTTTTTAATTTCTTCATATTTGGTTCCGTTTGGAAACTGATGTGTAATTGAATTTGGATATTTATCTAATTTACTTTCAGGGTTTCCGGGAACAATGCCATCCAGGTAAAAATCAGCAGGATTATATACTTTTATTGATTCTAGTTTTTGATCTCTATTGAACGAATATATATTCCCGTCAGACTTATAGGTCTTTTCATAAAGCACATTGTCGTCAATGTATAATGAATCTAGTTCTATAAGAATGCCTTCTTTGGAAATATTGTCAATTTTAATTGCATTTGTAATCTGTATTCCTTTATATAAAATTTTCTCAGTTGAAATAGAATCATGCACATCCATAAAAATCGACCATATATCAGCCCTAAAATCTCGCATGAAAAAATCTTTCATATCTCCTGATAGCGCTTTATTTATTTCATCATTAGGAACTATATATTGAATGTGTTTATTAGGAAATATAACTGAAAAATTATTTGCGGAGGTGAAAAGAGTGTCATTTTTAGATGTTCCTTCGAAAACAAAAATGTTGTCAATTTTGTCATGATATTCCATCCAGCCTTTAATATTGCAATCGTGTTTAAGTTTCTTCCACTTCTTAGATTTTGTCTTGAGTAATAATAAATTTCTAATCAGGGTTTTATCATTTGAGGTAGCAGTAAATACAGTGCCATATTCATCATTTTTAATAAAATCTACCACCGAGCAGGGACGGTGTGTGCTTTCATCTACTATTCTATATGCCGTTACCTTCGTATAATCCTCAATCTTCTGCCCAATACAAAAAATGCTATACATCAAAAAGCAAAACAATAATCTCATAATTGTTGGTTTCGTATTATAATAACTCACGATTTTGTAAATATAGTATATGTTTTTTCTGTGCACCTCTGTGCTTCTTCGTGCACCTCTGTGAAATATGATCAGAAACACTAACTTTGCAACCACAAACCGCAGCTATGAACCCGCAACCCGCAACGATAAAGATCCTCCATATCGACAGCAACCATCCACTGCTTTGGGAACAGCTGGAGCAGGCCGGCTTCACCAACCATGCTGACTTTACATCTTCTAAGCAAGAGATAGAAGCTAAAATACGGGAGTATAACGGGATTGTTATCCGCAGCCGCTTTGATATTGACAAGCAATTCCTGGATGCGGCCACCAACCTGCAGTTTATAGCCCGTGTGGGCGCGGGGCTGGAAAGCATTGATGTTGAGTATGCAGAAAGTAAAGGTGTACACCTTATTGCCGCGCCCGAAGGCAACCGCAACGCCGTAGCTGAGCACGCTTTGGGCATGCTGCTGTCGCTGTTTAATAACCTGAACCGGGCCGACAGGCAGATTCGCGCCGGGCAATGGATACGTGAGGCCAACCGCGGCCATGAGCTGGAAGGGAAGACCGTAGGCATTATTGGATATGGCAATATGGGTAAAAGCTTTGCGAAAAAGCTGCAGGGTTTTAATGTTGAGGTGCTGTGCTATGATATAAAAGAAGATGTGGGCGATGAAAATGCCCGTCAGGTAACCCTGGAAGAATTACAGCAGAAAGCCGATGTGCTGAGCCTGCACACCCCGTGGACACCTGAAACGAACCGGATGGTGAATGCCGGTTTTATTAATGCTTTTGCCAAGCCGTTCTGGCTTATAAATACTGCCCGTGGGAAAAGTGTGGTGACAAAAGATCTTGCAGAAGCTTTAAAGTCAGGAAAAATTTCAGGAGCGGCACTCGACGTGCTGGAGTATGAAAAATCCTCATTCGAACACCTGTTCCTGGATGGCAATGTGCCGGAAGAATTTCAGTACCTCCTGAATTCAGATAACGTACTGCTGTCACCCCACATTGCCGGGTGGACGTTTGAAAGCCACAGCAAACTGGCACAGGTGATTGCCCACAAAATAAAAATGATTTACAAACAAATTTAAAAGGAATAAGTAAGGCCTACGCCCAGTATCTGCTTAAGCTGTATTTTTGGCCCTACAGTTACTATGCCTCCATCGCGTTCTTCGGTAGCCTTTATGTCATCGTCATAAATAATATGAGTACCTATATTGGCTTTTACATATTCATTGACCGTCATGTCTAGCGATAACTGCCAGTTTACATCAATATTCCCGAACTTGTTGAGGTAATCCGTATAAAGGCTAAGGCGGTGGTCCAGCATTATATTTTTAAAAACCTGCCTTTTAATGTTGTTCGTAACCAGGATACCCACCTCAGTCCTTATATTCCTCCCACTTTTAATTTTCCTTCCTTCAGCATCATATTCGGCACGTTCTACACCAAAAGCACCCTGGTCTGCCAGCGTCCGGTTCAGTACAAGTGTGGTCTTGTCTGTCAGCGGTGAAAAATAGGCCGTGAGTCCAAGGTCTTTCCGCATATATTCGGTGCCTATACCCAAAAAAATGTACGCGGGGGAAAAAGGGCCTGATATTTCATCGGTAGTATTTGGGTACGCATAACCATTGGCAAATTGTGTAGTAAAGCTGAACTTGGCGCTGTAGTACCAGTTGGAAAGCGTATCCTTACGGTAACCAAAAGTAGAGTTTAATAGTATCTGGTCATCTGTTTTGCGTACTTCCTGGCCTTCCTGGCTGTTGAGCCCGTACCGTAGTATAAGTTCATTATGCCAGTTGATGTTGCCCTTCACATACTTGCGCATAAAATTACCCTTGGCAAGCCCTGATACAGAGTTGTTACCCCCCACGTTCCAGTTTACAAATGCTACCTGCGTAATATCCAGTCCTACAGTGTTGGTTTTTTCCCAATGCGTTATATAGTTGGGTACCGAAGTATTTATT
Source organism: Flavobacterium cyanobacteriorum (assembly GCF_002251835.1). Lineage (GTDB taxonomy): Bacteria > Bacteroidota > Bacteroidia > Flavobacteriales > Flavobacteriaceae > Flavobacterium > Flavobacterium cyanobacteriorum. The sequence continues at coordinate 10,569 of NZ_NOXV01000245.1, read as the reverse complement.
GCAACCTGGGAAAAGCTTTTTGGTATAATGAAGGACAGTAACAGGATAAGGCAAACCCTGATTTTCATTAGCATTTGATTTAATGTAAAATAAAATTCTGCGCAAAAATCGGTATTTTCAGTAATGTGAAAAAATATCTTTCAGGCTTTTAACGTCAATACCACAATATTGTTGCAGGTCCCGGATACTTCCATGTTCAATGAATTTATCTGGCACGCCTAAAATCCTGATTTTTGCATTATAACCATGCTCTGTAGCAAATGAGGCAATGCTGCTGCCAAAACCTCCGGTTACCACGCCATCTTCAACAGTTATTACCACCTTATATTTTTTGAAGATGTCATGCAGGGCAGTTTCATCAGGCGGTTTTACAAACCCGAAGTGGTAGTGGGCAAATTTTGCTGCATTATCGGCATCGGCCAGGGCTTTTATTACATTATTACCTATGGTGCCTGTTGTCAGCAGGGCAACATCGCTCCCTTCTTTAAGTAGCGTTGCCTTGCCATATTCAATGATTTTAAAAGGCTTTTTCCAGTCGGCAGATTCACCCCTGCCGCGCGGGTAGCGTATTGCTATAGGGTGTCCGGGACTCAGTTGTGCCGTGTAAAGTATATTCCGGAGTTCTGTTTCATTAAGCGGTGCAAAAATGACAAGGTTTGGTATACACCGCAGGTAGGCAATATCAAATACACCATGGTGCGTAGCGCCGTCTTCGCCTACGAGGCCCGCCCTGTCCAGGCAAAAGATGACCGGCAGGTCCTGCAATGCCACATCGTGTATAAGCTGGTCATAAGCACGCTGTAGGAAGGTAGAGTAGATATTGCAATACACTGTCATGCCCTGTGTGGCCATGCCTGCGGCGAGCGTTACGGCGTGCTGCTCTGCAATACCCACATCAATGGCCCTGTCGGGAAAAGCCTGCATCATGAATTTCATTGAGCTTCCGGAAGGCATGGCGGGCGTAATGCCCATAATTTTCTCATTCTGCTGTGCCAGTTCTACCAGCGTAAGCCCAAAAACATCCTGGTATTTTGGCGGCACGTTTTCTTCTGCAATGGTAATGACTTCGCCCGTTATACGGTCAAATTTGCCCGGGGCATGGTATTTCACCTGGTCTTCTTCGGCCAGCTTCATGCCTTTGCCTTTGGTGGTTACAATGTGCAGGAACCTAGGGCCTTTTAATTGCTTTTGCCGCTCCAGTTCCTTTACCAGTTTATCAAGGTCATGCCCGTCAACAGGGCCACTGTAATCAAAATTTAGCGACCTGATCATGTTGTTCTGCCTCGGGTTGCGGCCTTCTTTCACCTCGGTCAGGTAGTTCTTTAAAGCCCCTACGCTGGGGTCAATCCCGATGGCATTGTCATTTAGTATGACCAAGAGGTTCGCATCTGTCATCCCCGCATGGTTCAGGCCTTCAAATGCCATGCCTGATGCTATGCTGGCATCGCCTATAACAGCTATGTGCTGTTTTTCAGTTTCACCTTTTAATTGAGAGGCTATAGCCATACCCAACGCTGCTGATATGGATGTGGATGAATGGCCCGTTCCAAACGTATCATACTCGCTTTCGCTGCGTTTAGGGAAACCGCTTATGCCGCCCCACTGCCTGTTGGTGTCAAACCTTTCCCTGCGGCCGGTAAGGATTTTGTGCCCGTATGCCTGGTGGCCCACATCCCAAACCAGTAAATCTTCAGGAGTATTAAATACATAATGCAGCGCTATGGTAAGCTCTACAACCCCAAGGCTCGCGCCAAGGTGCCCTTCTTTTACGGAAACCACATCAATAATAAACTCCCGCAGCTCTTTGGCCAGTTGCGGCAGTTGGTCTGTGCTTAGCTTCCTTAAGTCGGCAGGTGATTGTATGTGGGAAAGCAGTTTTTCCATTGTGTAGCAAATTTACAATAAAAGAAACACGGATGTAAAACATTAAAATGATAAGGGCAGATTTTGAATTATAGGTTTTGAATTTGCGAAAATCTGTATCCTCCGTTAAATCTGTGTTCCTAAACCGTATTTTTGTTTTATGGAAAACATCTTCTCCGACGAATACTTTATGAAGAAAGCCTATCAGGAGGCTCAAATCGCTTTTGAAAAAGGCGAAGTACCTGTAGGTGCCTTAGTGGTTGTTGATAATAAAATTATTACCCGCACCCACAACCTTACCGAACTGCTTACCGATGTTACCGCCCATGCCGAGATGCAGGCTATAACATCTGCCGCAAACTTCATTGGCGGAAAGTACCTTACCGGCTGTACGCTTTATGTTACGCTCGAACCCTGCCAGATGTGTGCCGGCGCCCTGTACTGGAGCCAGGTGGGCAAAGTAGTATATGGTGCTGCCGATGAGCATAGGGGTTACAGGGTAATGGGGGGGAAGCTACACCCTAAAACAATTGTTGTAGGCGGCGTGATGGGGCAGGAATGCGGCGATTTGGTTAAAGAATTCTTCAGGCAGCGCAGGAAGTGAAGTGGGTTTTTTAGATTTTTAAAGGTTTTGTGAAATATGTTGTAATCATGTAAAAATATATTACATTTATTGCAATATTTACATGATGTTATTAGTTATAGCGAAAAAATAACACCACCATTAACCTAACAAACCAACCACATGAAAACCTTCAGACTGGTACTGATAGTTTCGGTACTGCTTGTGCTCAATTCGTGCAAAAAATCAAGGAAAGATTTTGATTCGGATTTTACCCTCTACAGGGACTATATTACCAGTTTTTCATCAGGGATCATATCGGCAAAATCAGACATTCAGGTAGCCCTCGCTTTCGCCAAAAAAGAGTGGAAGGTAAACCAGGAACTGGACCAGGATTACTACAGCATTTCACCTTCAGTGGAAGGCAAAGTGGTGTACCTGGCAGAAAATGTTATTGCTTTCCGCCCGGCAAAAAAGCTGGAGCAGGATAAGGAATACCAGGTAACGCTGCATCTTTCCAAATTCATAAACATCCCCTCAAAACTAAAGGACTTTAACTTCACGGTAAAAACCCTGAAGCAGGATTTTGTAATTGAGACAAAAGACCTGCAATCGTATAGTAAAGAAGTACAGTTCCTCAATGCGTCACTGAAAACCAGTGATGCCATGAACCTGGCCGATGCCAAAAAAATTGTACGTGCCGAACAGGACGGCAGGCAGCTGCCCGTACGTTTCGACGGTAACGCTCCAAGTGGTACAGAGTTCCATATCATCATAGACAGCATACACCGCAAAGACGATAGCAGTAAAATAAAAATAGTGTGGGATGGTGATGATGCAGGTGTTGATAAAAAAGGCGAGCAGGAATTTGAGATTCCGGGCAGGAATACCATGAAAGTGCTAAGCATGACAGTAGCCGAGGGCGACACACAGGAACTGCTCATCAATTTTTCTGACCCACTGCGCAAAGACCAGGATTTTAGGGGGCTTGTTGCAGTTGAGACGGTTAATACGCTTCGCTATGCAGTTGACGGCAACCTGCTGAAGGTATTTTTTGATGAGCCGCTTAATGGGAATTTCCTTGTGGAAGCTTTTCAGGGAATTGAAAATACTGATGGCTATAAGATGAAGCAGGCATACTCTATGAAAGTACTCTTTGAACAGCTGAAGCCTGAAGTCAGGTTTGTAAAAAGCGGTACCATACTGCCGGGTTCAAGCAACCTGAAGCTTAATTTCCAGTCGGTAAACCTAAGCGCTGTTGATGTAAAAGTGTACCGCATATTTGAAAATAACGTATTACAGTTCCTTCAGGATAATGAGCTGGACGGAAGCTATAACCTGCGTAAAGTTGCCCTTCCTGTAGCCACACAAAAAGTTGTGCTCAACACCAACAAGCTTACCAACTATACCAAGTGGAACTCCTTCGCGCTGGACCTTTCGACGCTTATAAAACCACAGCAGGGCGCCATTTACAGGGTAGAGATGTCGTTCAGGCCAACGTACTCGTTGTATAAGTGTGATGACCCCACTGTTTTGGCCGAAACCGAAGAGGAGCAGGAAGAGCCGGAGGAGGAAGTCAACGACTATGGTGACGAGTATTATGACTACTATGATTATGACTATGACTGGAACCAGCGTGAAAACCCCTGTGATAAATCCTACTACTATAACCGCAAAATAGCAACCAACGTACTAGCCAGCGATTTGGGTGTAATAGCAAAGCGCGGCGAGAACAACAGCTATTTCTTTGCGGTAAATAATATTGTAACCACCGAGCCGGTAACGGGCGCAAAGGTGGAGGTATACAACTTCCAGCAGCAGGTACTGGCCTCCGGTACTACCACCAATCAGGGTTCTGTAAGCTTTACGGTTGACAAGCCTGGATTTTTTGCCGTAGTTACAAAAGGCAGCAATACTACCTACATAAAATTATATGACGGCAACGCGCAGTCAGTAAGTAATTTTGATGTTGACGGTACACGCCTGCAAAAAGGGCTTAAAGGCTACATTTATGGCGAACGCGGCGTGTGGCGCCCCGGCAATACTATTTTCCTAGGCTTTATTGTAAATGATAAGGAAGCAAAGCTACCGGCATCGCATCCTATAAAACTACGTATTTCCGACCCGAACGGTAAGGTTGTTATACAGTCGGTTCAGCCGTCAAAAGGCAGTAACCACTACAGGTTCCAGTTCAAAACGCAGCCGTCATCACCTACGGGCAACTGGGAAGCAATGGTGTCTGTGGGCGGCGCTAAATTTTACAAAAGCCTAAAGATAGAAACCATTAAACCTAACAGGCTTAAAATAAAGAATGGGTTTGAGGGCAAAGTTATATATGGTGATATGCCCAACACCGCTACTGTAAACGTGGCCTGGCTGCACGGTGCGGTGGCCAAAGACCTGAAGCTGGAAATGCAGGCCAAATTCATGAAACAGGAAACCAAATTTAAGGGCTACCACAACTATTTCTTTGATGACCCTGCACAGGATTTTAAGACCGAAGAAGTAAATATTTATTCAGGTAAGACAGATGCCAATGGAAACGTCCAGGTAACACTGCAGCCACAACTGCAGTCACGCGCGCCGGGTATGCTCAAAGCGGCAATTATTACAAAAGCTTATGAAAAAGGAGGCGATGTATCTACCGATGTAATTTCATCTACCTACTCTCCATATGATACCTACGTAGGTGTAAAGCTGCCGCAAGCCAACAAATACGGCATGCTCGAAACAGGCAAGGCCAATAAGTTTGACGTGGTAACGCTGGCCGGTAATGGCAAGCCCAAGGGGGCGAGGCTGCTTGATGTGCGGGTGTATAAGGTAGAATGGCGCTGGTGGTGGGACGCTTCGCATGATAACCTGTCCTCCTATAGTGCGGCATTATCCAACACACCGTATTATTCCTCCCGCATTACCACCGATGGCGGCGGTAAAGGCAGTTTTGCATTTAAGACTGAAGAAGACCATTGGGGCCGCTACATGGTGCGTGTTAAGGATGTGGAAGGCGGGCATTCTTCAGGGGAAACAGTTTATATTGATTATCCGTACTGGAGCGGCAGGTCGCGTAATACTACAGGAGAGGAAGCCAAGATGCTCATGTTTACTACCGATAAGGAGAAATATAATGTTGGGGAGAAGGCGCATATTTCGTTCCCCTCAAGCGAAGGCGGCAGGGCGTTGATTTCTTTGGAAAATGGCTCTAAAGTGGTGAAAACCTATTGGGCAGAAACAAAAAAAGGCGAAACAAATGTAGATATTCCGGTAACGCCGCAAATGGCGCCGAATGTCTACGTACACATTACGCTGCTGCAGCCACATGCCAGTACTAAAAACGATTCACCTATCCGGCTCTATGGCATCGTGCCGATAGAAGTGGTAGATAAAAATACCATCCTGGAGCCTCAGATAGCCATGCCTGATGTGCTGAGGCCTCAACAGAAAACTACTATAAAAGTCAGCGAAAAGACCGGAAAGGCCATGACCTATACCATTGCCATTGTTGATGATGGATTGCTCGACCTTACGCGCTTTAAAACACCAAACGCATGGAACGATTTTTATGCCAAAGAAGCACTAGGCGTAAAAACCTGGGATGTATATGATGATGTAATTGGTGCTTATGGAGGGCAGGTAAACCAGGTATTCAGCATAGGTGGTGATGAGGATTTAGGCGGCGGCAAGGCCAAAAAAGCCAATAGGTTTAAACCGGTTGTTATTTACCTGGGCCCATTCAGCTTAGGTAAGGGCGAAACCAAATCGCACACCATAAAGCTCCCACAGTATGTCGGTTCAGTGCGCACTATGGTCGTGGCTGCCAATGCTGGTGCAAGCGCCTATGGCAGTGCCGAAAAAACAACGCAGGTTAAGAGCCCGCTCATGCTGCTGGCCTCGCTTCCGCGGAAGGTTACACAAAAGGAAAGGGTAACGCTTCCGGTTACAGTTTTCGCTATGGAAAACCAGGTGAAAAATGTAACACTCCAGATAAAGACAAACAATGGATTAAAAGTAATAGGCGCAGCTAAACAAAACCTTTCCTTTGCTCAGCCTGACGAAAAAGTGGCTTATTTTGACCTTGAAGTCGGCGACCTGGCAGGCATAGGCAGGGTGACGGTCACAGCTACATCGGGCAGGGAAAAAGCCAGCTATGATGTGGAACTGGACATCATGAACCCCAACCCCGTAACACAGGATTATAAAGAACTGGTTTTGGCACCGGGCAAATCGGCTACTATTGACTGGAAAGCTTTTGGCATAGCCGGCAGCAATACAGCAAGGCTGGAGGTGTCATCCTTCCCGTCTATCGATTTTAACCGCAGGCTGGAGTACCTTATACAATACCCGCACGGCTGCCTGGAGCAGGTTACATCGGGTGCTTTCCCGCAGTTATATTTGGCAGATATTGCCGATATAGACCAGGCAAGGAAGGACAAGATACAAAAGAACATTACGGCTGCTATACAAAAGCTTTCACAGTACCAGGTTGCTAACGGTGGCTTCAGTTACTGGCCGGGCAACATGAACCCTGATGACTGGGGGTCAAGCTATGTGGGGCACTTTTTTATTGAAGCAGAGAAGAAAGGCTATGTGCTGCCGCCAAATGCTAAAAAGCAGTGGCTCAATTACCAGCTGAAAATGGCAAGGGAGTGGCGCTACAACGATGCCTATCACAATGATTTTGCACAGGCGTACAGGCTTTATACACTGGCACTGGAAGGGTCGCCGGATCTTTCATCTATGAACAGGCTCAGGGAAACAGGCGGCATATCTAACGAAAGTAAGTTAAGGCTTGCTGCCGCCTATGCGCTTGCAGGGCAGCGTAATGTAGGGCAGGCACTGCTTAACCAAACCATATTGGATGATGATAACAGTCCGTACCGCTACTATTACTACGGCTCACCCGAACGCAACCGGGCCATGGCACTGGAAACGCTGGTGATACTCGGCCAAAAAGAAAAAGCATTTGTTATGGCTAATAAATTGGCGAAACAAATGGGTTCGGGCGAGTGGATGAGTACACAAACTACAGCTTATTGCCTTTATGCTATGTCGCGCTTTGCGATGGCTAACGGAGGCAAGGGCATCAACGTAACCTATACTGTTCAGGGTAAAGCAAATGCTATTGCTACCGGTAAGACTTTTGCAGGAAGGGATTTGACAGTGTCGGGTAAAAATGCGGTAACCATTAAAAATAATGATAAGAATACGCTGTATATTAAAGTTAACTATAGCGGAATCCTTCCGGTAGGGCAGGAGCAGGCAATACAGCGCGGATTAAGTACAGATATTGTGTTTAAAGACAGGGGCGGCAAAGTAATAAATCCATCCGCGCTGGCTCAGGGGACCGAATTCGTTGCTGAGGTAACCGTTAGCAACAGGAAAGGTGAGTATGTAGATAATGTGGCGCTCACGCAAATCATTCCGTCAGGATGGGAAATTGTCAACACCAGGTTTACTGATTTTGGCGAATTTGCCGATAACAAAGTAGACTATACCGATATAAGGGACGACAGGACCAACTTCTACTTCGGGCTGAGGGCGAATGAAACCAAAACCTTCAGGATACTGCTCAACGCCTCCTACCCGGGTAGCTTCTACCTGCCGGGTGTTCAGGCAGAGGCCATGTATGACAATTCATTTACAGCAAGGACAAAAGGGCAATGGGTAAAAGTTATAAGGCAGTAGCTGTTGCCTTCTTTAAAGAACACAGGATAAAGTTTTCAATAACCTTTATCCTGCTGCTGCTTTATTTCTTCTGCCTGCCGCGGGCCTTATTTAGCGAACCCTATTCAACAGTTATTGAAAGCGCCGAAGGGGAATTGCTCGGTGCCCGCATAGCACGGGACGGGCAGTGGCGCTTCCCGGCGCAGGACAGCGTGCCGGAAAAGTTCAAAAAATGCATAGTATATTTTGAAGACCAGCACTTTTACAGCCACCCGGGCTTTAATCCCGCGGCAATGGTTAAGGCCATCAGGCAGAATTATAAAGCAGGAAGGGTAGTGCGTGGCGGCAGTACGCTTACACAGCAGGTAATACGCCTTTCCCGTGAAGGGCAAAAACGCAGCTATTTCGAAAAGCTTATTGAACTTATACTGGCAACACGCCTGGAAGTACGCCACAACAAAGATGAAATATTAGGTTTATACGCAGCTCATGCACCTTTTGGCAGTAATGTGGTAGGGCTGGAAATGGCGGCATGGCGGTACTTCGGTGTGCAGCCGCACCAGTTGTCGTGGGCCGAAACGGCTACACTTGCAGTCCTGCCCAATGCGCCCGGCCTTATCTATCCCGGAAAAAACCAGGAAAAACTCCTTGCTAAGCGGAACCGCCTCCTGAAAAAACTGTTTACTGAAAAAGTAATAGATAAAACTACCTACGAACTTGCCCTGCGTGAGCCGCTGCCACAGCAGCCGTATGCCTTGCCACAGGCCGCGCCGCACCTGTTGCAGCACATCGCAAAAACTAAAGAAGGGCATCGTATAAAAACTACGGTAAAGCAACAGTTGCAGAATCGGGTTAACCAAATAGCAGCCAGGTACTATAATGAATATAGGCAGTCCCAGATACATAACCTGGCCATAATTGTTGTAGATGTGCAGACGCGGGATATACTGGCGTATGTAGGCAATTCGCCTACAGATAAGGCGCATGGCAAAGATGTGGATATCATCACCGCGCCACGCAGCACCGGAAGCATACTGAAACCATTCCTGTATGCCGCCATGCTTGATGATGGTGAACTGCTTCCCAATACCCTGATACCCGACATTCCCACACAAATCGGTGGCTATATGCCTAAGAACTTCGACAATACTTTTGATGGCGCTGTTCCGGCGCAGCGTGCACTGGCACGGTCACTCAACATTCCGTCTGTATTGATGCTTAAAGACCATAGCGTGTACAAATTTTATGAGCAGCTGCGGCATTTCAAGCTGCGTGATGTTAACAAGCATCCTAACCATTACGGGCTGTCGCTGATATTGGGGGGTGCCGAATCCAATCTTTGGGATTTATGCCGCACCTATGCCGGGCTTACCTCTACGCTGAATCATTTTACAAACACACAGGCTAAATATCGTACTAAAGAATTCGCGGAGCTCAACTGGGACAGCGGGATTAACCGCGATTTTGGCAAGGAAACCTATAATAAGCCAGAGTTGGGCGCGGGTTCCATCTGGCTTACCTATAACGCCATGAAGGAAGTAAACCGGCCCGAGGGCGATGAGGCGTGGCGTTTCTATGACTCCTCATTAGAAATAGCCTGGAAAACCGGGACCAGCTTTGGCAGCCGTGACGGCTGGGCCATAGGCACAAACTCCCGCTATGTGGTGGGTGTGTGGGTGGGCAATGCATCGGGTGAGGGGAGGCCGTCCTTAACCGGTGTGGGCAGTGCGGCCCCGGTATTGTTTGATGTGTTCAACCTGCTGCCGAGGCAACAATGGTTCGCACCGCCCTATAACGATTTGGAGGAGGCAGAAGTGTGCGCCCTGAGCGGCCACCTGGCAGGCGAGAGCTGCCCTAAGGCAAAACAATGGATCCCGGCTAACCGGAAGCAGACCGGCCTGTGCCCCTACCATAAAATCATCCATCTTGATGCTACAGGAAGGTACAGGGTGAACAGCAGCTGTGAGAGTGTAGATAACATGGTCACCCGCCCATGGTTTGTGCTGCCGCCCGTTATGGAAATGTATTATAGAACCACACACATGGATTACCTGCCACTACCGCCTTTCCGGGCAGGTTGTGACGCTACTGCCGGGGCTTCCATGGACTTTATTTACCCCAAAGAAAACGGGAAGGTATACCTTACAAAAGACTTTAATGGCAGGTTACAGCCCGTGATATTCAAGGCAGCACATTCATCTGCGCAAGCGCGGCTCTTCTGGTATTTAGGCAACAGGTACCTGGGAGAAACCAAAACCTTCCACGAAATGCAGGTGCAGGCTAAAACAGGTAAATACTTACTAACCATTACTGATGAAAGTGGTAATGAAGCAGTGCGGCGGGTGGAGCTTATCGCGGAGCCATAGCTTTCACCGGCAGCCTGCAGTCTTCCCCGTGGCAGTATTGCGGCATAACGGTTTTTTATCAATTCCCGGGTTATTTTTTTGGGCGTGTCCCTGCGGGCCGGGCTTTCCGCTGCAAGT
>NZ_NOXV01000202.1 GCF_002251835.1 Flavobacterium cyanobacteriorum | reverse complement strand
GCACTAAAGAAATTTAATAAAATAAAAGTTTAAACCACTTCTTTATCTAAAATATTTCTCAGATACATTATTTCATCTTTTAATGTCGCAATATGTTCCTTATCTGCATTGATAATTGTGTTAATAGTATCTACATTATAAGCATGAGAACTTTCACTATTTTGTTGATTAATTACTTTTTGCGTCTTTTCGCCGATTAGCTCAGCTACCGTTGTCTTCAAAATGTCTGCAATTTGTATTAATCTAATAATACTTATTCTTTCATCTTGCTTTTCTAATCTGGCATAACTAGGTTGTGTAATTCCAAGTTCTAAAGCTAAATTTTCTTGAGAATATCCGAGTTGCTCTCTCAAATTACGAATTCTATTTCCTATGTTATTCATGATTTATATAATTTATAGCAAAAATAAATATTTTATTTAAATATTCTATCATATATTTTTTTATTTTAATATAGTTTAGCTGTTGTAATTTTAAACTTGTTAAAATATGAAAAAATTATGTTTAGTTTTGCTCTTGAGCGTTATGTCAGTTTCTCCTATTCTTGCTAATACATGGGTAGTAGCATCTAACACTTGTCAGAATAGGATTAGTTTCTTTGGTCTTTTGACAGTTTGGTCAGGTAGAATTACTTACGTTGAGTATGATAATTTCGGAAGGCCTACTGGAAATACAAGAACTGAACGATGCACTACAGACGGTAACTGGGACTGGGCATGGTAACAAGAAAAGGCTACCTCTAAAAAGGTAGCCTCATTTAATTATAATTAATAAAAAATCTAAATGTTTCACTTATAATCTATCAAACTTATAGAAATGCATAAATATTTATTGTTGTTGATTTCAGGGTTTGTTTATTCGCAATCGATCACTTTAAAAATTATTTCAAGCAGGGATGAGTTACCTATAGAAGGGACATTAATCTATAATGAAAATGTTTTTTTGGGTGAAACTAATAGCAAGGGAGAATTTACGTTAGCGAGGTCATTTGACAAATTAAAAATTATAAAGGAAGGTTATGATGATCTTGAATTAGTAAAAGATGATGTAGAAAATTGGAATGGTATAATAAAGCTTAATCCAATAGCGCTGATTGAATTAGAGGAACTTATTTTAACTAATATAAGTGAAAATCCCTTGTCTGTTCTGAGAAAAGTCAAAGAATCCAGATATAAGCAATTCCCTAAACCTTCTAATTATTTTCATTCAAAAGTTGAATTCAAATGCGAAGATCAAACTATTTTTTCTTTTAACAATGTAATTTTCCTGTCTGAAAGTTTACAAGTTAATAACAAGAATAGGATAATTTATGCAGGTAAAAAAAAAACTGATTACAAAAATAACCTGATTGAAGTATTTGAAATATATGAAAAAGAATGCCAAATACCCGTAACAACAAGTATTTATTGCAGTTTAGGCTTTCATGAAATCTCACCCGTTTTTGAAGGTAATCTCTATAATTATGAATTAGAGAAAACAGCTGATTTTTTTGTATTGCGATTTACGCCTAAAAAGAAAAATGCTAAACTTTTGTATAAAGGATATTTTATAATTGACAAATCAGATTATGGGATTATAGAATTACATATTAGCTTAGCAAATAGTAAAAACAACTTCTGGACTATTAACTCTTATAAAACAGACCAAAAAACCAAGTATACCTTTCAAATTATGGAAGATACTTTTATGTTCAAGTTTTCAAAGTCGGATAATAATTATTTTTTAGAAAGCAGTAGCAGGAATATGACTTGTATCCAAAAAGAAGGGAATCATATTGGAAAACAATTTAGCTTCAACTTTTACAATGAAGAAACTGTAAGCCACAGTGGTTTAGAGTTTAAGGAATATGATTTTATTAATAATACATTTAAAAAATGAAAAAAATCATCTATATATTAATAGCTCTTGTCGCTGCAGTTTTTGTCATACAAATCGTCAGATTTAACTATCAGGGCAGAAAAGCGAGAAACTTTGAATACGTTAATATTGAAAATAAAAAATTGAAACTTAAAAATGTTTTTGATAAAAAAACAGAAAAGTATTTATTATACATACTTCCTGAATGTGAAAGCTGTATTACTAAAATTGAAGAACTGGTAAAAACTAAAGCTAATGAAGCACAAATTATTGTAATTTCTGCTGGTCTTTCTAATTTCGATTATGAACAATACTATTTAAACAAACTTGAAAATAAAGATGTCACATTTTTAATTGATGTTAAAAACAATTTTTACAGAGATTTTGGTTTAGGATTTGTAGAGGAATTTCCAACAGTTATCATGTATAATAAAGAAAAAAATACATTCAAACGGATTTAAAGCATATAGATAATCTTATAAGTAATTACTAAACTATTGCCTTATCCCTACTCATATACTTCCCCCCTGCTTCCGCAAAGAGGCAGGGTTATTTTATTTAGCTGCAAAAGCCTTATAATATGAAATCCTGACGTTAAATAAATAATAGTGATATTTGTGTTAAAATTTTTTCATGAAATATCTCCTTTTTATTATTGGCATTACGGTTTATAGCTGCAATACAAAACCTGCTACGGCTGAAAAACCCGGAAATAAGTTCATAACTCCAAAAATGCTTTCAATAGCAGGAGATTTTGATGGGGACGGAAAATGCGATAGTTTAAAACAGTTTTTAGCCGGCCGCAACGGAACACAAGTGACAAAGCTTCCTGCATTTGAAAAAGAGGCATGGGAAGAAATCGTTAAGTACTACAGCGAACAAAGCTATTACACGGTGGTAGTAATAAATGATAAAGCTGTTAAACCGCTTACTTTCGATAATGCACAAGGTTTATATTGCTTAATTAATGTAGGTGACCTTAACGGGGATAAACGTGATGAGATAGCCATAGTGCCAGACCTGCTGGATTTTAGCCGGCATAACCATTGCCATATTTACAGCCTGTGTGTAACCGGATGGAAAAGCTTGTTTTCTTTTAACATACATGAAGGTGCCTTTGACTACATAGGCAACACGGAACCAATATTTAATGAAATACCTGAGGCGCTGGAGTTACGAGGTAAGAAATGGCACTTTTATGATTATTTAGATATGGAATATAAAACTCCCGAAGAAGTGGGCCAAATGAAAGAACTTATTGTACCGCTATGTCACTAAACTATTGTCTTTTTCCAGACTAATACTTAAACCGCTTCCTCTTTGCAAAAGCAGGGTTTTTAAGAAAATCTTCTAAAGATAAATAAGCTACTCTTTTCTTTTTACCAGCGTTATAGATGCGCTTTCGTTCTGCTTAAGATTACTTGTAAGTTCCACAGTTTTATGATTATCAATAACCCTTATCATAGCCGTATTAGGAGCAACCGTACCCTCGTTCAATGCGCTTATCTGGAAGGTCGTGGTTTTAGTCATGTCTATCTTTATAACCCTTTTTTTATTGCTTACCTGATACTCCCCAAGTATAAGTTCTCCGTTTTGGCGGAGGTTAATCTTGTCGCCATCTTCTTTACCCGCATCCCAAATTTCAAGTAATACAGTATCGGAATCTACAAATACATTAAGATTTTGATTCTTTATCAAGTTGTTCACTTTAAGGCTATCCAGTATGGCAACAGGGTTAACTTTCCGCTTGGTTTCTTCGTCTACTTTACCCGAACGCTGAATTTTCTTATTGAGCTTGTTAATAGCCTTATATACTTTTGCACTGCCTATAAGGGTAATTGTACCATCAATACACTTAGTGTTATTCTTAAAAAGCCCTTTAAAATCACCTTCCATTGTGCTGTTATCATTGACAAGCTTCACTTTCCCCGTGAAATTAATAAAGCAGAACATATCATCACTTATTGGAGACTTAGTGTAGAGTATATCTTTTTCTTTAAACGTAAATTCTTTGGTCTTCTTATTATAATAACCAGATATTAAGTTTTTTGTTTCATGATTGCCGCCAAGGTCTGTAACTGAGTATCCGTTAATTTTTCCATCCTGTTCTGTAAACACAAGCCTATAGGTAATAATGGTCTTATCATCACCGTTCAGTTTAACGCCTCCGTAGTATTCATATTTTTCTTGTGAATAAATTGTTAAAGAAAATATAAAGAAAGTTAAAAACACTTTGATTTTCATAAAAAGTTTTTTGTAAATTTGGCGTAAACTTAAAACATTTTTCCATGAAATTAAAACTATTATTTACACTATTTGCTGTAATGATGATGTCAGTAACAGCTGTGTATGCGTCTTTCCCGGTGCAAAGAACTACTACTAACAGCGTAACGGTTGTTGAGGAACAACAGGATGAGCTTTCATCTCCCGCAGCTGCCGCAAGCGGAAAAAGCCAGGTTATTGCGCTTATTCTTTGTGCACTTATTGGTGGCCTTGGTATCCACCGTTTTTACTTAGGCTACACCTGGCAGGGTATTGTTCAGCTACTAACCTTTGGTGGTTGCGGTGTTTGGGCGATTATTGACCTTATCCGAATCATTACAGGAGATTTACAGCCTAAAAACGGAAAGTATTCAAAAACACTATAAAGCTAACACCTCATTGTAAGTAATGATCAGAAAGTTTGTTTTTTATACAAGGGTTTGGGTTACATTACTAGCGCCGTTTGTACTGTTGCTGCTCCCGGCCGATTTTTTTGATAAAGGTGAAAGTATCTGCTTATCTAAAATGATTGCGGGTGTGGAATGTTATGCCTGCGGGATGACAAGGGCCATAATGCATTTTATTCATTTTGAATTTAAAGAGGCATGGGCCTTTAACAAACTATCATTTATAGTAGTGCCGCTTCTGTTCCCTTTATGGCTGAAGGCAGTATATGAAGTACAGGGCAAACAAATGCCCGGCCTCTTAGGAAAACTAACTTAGCATTAATTACAAATAAATAACAGATTGAACCAACCCTGCCCAAAAGGCAGGGTTTTTATGTCAAACAAAATCCCTCATCTTTATCCATTAAAAATCTTATACCGCTTTATAGATTTTCCCTGCCGTATCTGCCAGGCGTGCCAGGCACTCGGCACATCATGTGTCCATTTGGGGAGCAAGAGTATAATGAAATAGACATCAATATGTGAAATTACCCCGAAGGTTACTGCCAGTGCAAAGGGCAACCCTGCGTGGCCAAAACCTAAAATGGAAACAAAGGCAATAAATAAGGTAATCCCCCATAACTTTGAAAGCAGCGCATGTGTACAGGTCTCTTTGCCAAACTTCAGGATACTGAAAACATACGTAAGGCCTTCCATAATAAAGATTGTGACAACAGCATACGTATTTTCCAGTATAATTTCCGGATGCAGCAGCCAGGAACACCAACCGGCACACAACCAGAATATAAGGTCTGCCTGGCTGTCCATACGGCGTAACTTTTCGGTAGAAACCCTATACATCCTGGCATAGATACCATCAAAAATATCAGATAAAATACCCAGGGACAATAGCGTCAAAAGCAGTAGCCTTACTTGACCATGGTAAAAATAAGTTAGGCAAATCATTAATGGCCCCAGAAGTAACCGAAACCCTATGAGTAGCAGTGGGAGGTTTTTCATATTTTAGGATTAAAATTATACCCCATTACCAGTTAAAAAAAGGTAATGACCGTTTGTTGTTTATGTTCCACAAACCTATTTGAAGGCCTTTTGTCTTCTTTGCAATATTTAGTAAACCTATCTGTAAACCGCTTACTACCTCACCCCTGTTCATAGCTCCTATCTGTAAACCGTTAATTTGGCCACCATTGTTAAACGGCGCAATGAAAAGCCCGTAACCTTTTCCTGTTTCAAGGTTTAACCCTGCTATATGGATGCCATTCATCAGGCTGCCTGAATTAAATAACCCGGTAACACTTATACCTCTTACCTTCACCGCAACATTAAATGCTGATATACTCAGCCCGTTTATTGAGCCCTGGCCTAAAAAACCCCCTGTTGATAAATGCAGCCCATTAACAACAACACTCGCATTTTCATCAGCTTTAGGAACTCCGGGCGCTAAAAATATAACTGCTGTTAGCGGATTTGCCTCAAGGTTAATACCGTTTACTACTACAGTAGCTTTTTCATTTTTAAAATTATGGCCTAACTCAAAAGCCAATCCATTCACAATTGATACATCTTTTGAAATAGGTGAAAAGCTAAACAACCTTTCCTTACCTGCTCCGGCCTCATTTTGTGCCAACGTATTATAACCTGTAAGGCATAATACAATTAAAATTTTGATTTTCATACTATGTAATTAAATTATATTAACATGTCAAAGCTATTGCGATAAGCCCAACTATATTTGTGTTAATAAATTAATATAAACAGTATATTTGTGTTTTTCGCAAATTATGGATAATCAGGAGATATTGCTGAGGGCTATACGGCAGCAAGTAGGGAACGCATCGATAATAGACGCGGTAGCAGCCGTACTCAGCATCAGTTATGATGCAGCCCACCGGCGGGTAGCACAAAAAAGCAAATTTTCTATTGAGGAAGCTATAGCGCTATGCAGGCATTATGGCTTATCAATGGACAAGCTTTTTGCCGGTGCCAAAAATGTAGTAGTCGAAAAAACTTCTGAAATACGTACACTGGAAGATATGGCAGGATATTTTAAGCAGTCGGCGGAAAAGCTGAGTATTTATGCAGGCCATCCGGATGCTAAAATGTATTACTCCGCCAAAGACATCCCTTTGTTCCATACTATAGGCGGCACACTGCTCTCAAAGTTCAAGTTGTACGTATGGATAAATCTCCTTGCGGGGACGCAAAATCAGGACAGTTTTGAAAACTTCACGGTGCAGCAGTCATTACAAGAGCATAGCCTGAAACTGAAATCAGTTTATGATGCTATAGAAATCAACGAAATATGGAATGACACCACCATAAACAGCAGCCTGCGGCAAATACTGTATTTTTTTGAGTCAGGCCTGCTATCACTGCAAAATGCCCAATACTTGTGCGAAGACCTGCGCACCATACTACACACAGCCGAAGACCGCTGCTGCAACGGAGCATCGCGGTACCACCTTTACTATAATGAACTGCTTATATTAAATAATAATGTGCTACTTACAGCGCCTGAAAAACAATCCCTTTTTGTACCCTATACCATGCTGGGTTATTTTATAACTTCCGATACCGGCACCTGTGCCAGTGCACTGGGCTTCTTCAGGCACCAGATAAAGAATTCCAAATCACTGAATGAATCCGGCACACGTGACCGCAAGCTTTTTTTCAACAGGGCACATCAAAAGATAGATTACTACGTGCGGCGTATACAGGATAAAATGAATTTTTAGCCCTGAAACCAACAATGTACACAAATAATTTACTGGCAGTTATGTTAAATTTAAAAGTAACGTAACTTTATTGTAACTTTTTACGTTCTCTGTACGTATAATATCTGAATACTAAATCCCTCAGGAAATTTTACATGAGACAATTAAAAATAACCAAGCAGGTAACCAACAGGGAAACTGCTTCACTGGACAAGTACCTCCAGGAGATTGGCAAAGTTGATTTGATAACAGCGGATGAGGAGGTAGAACTGGCACAACGCATTAAAGCGGGCGACCAGAGGGCACTTGAAAAACTGACAAAAGCCAACCTGCGCTTTGTGGTATCAGTGGCTAAGCAATACCAAAACCAGGGCCTTACACTACCTGACCTTATAAATGAAGGCAACCTTGGCCTTATAAAAGCGGCACAACGTTTTGACGAGACACGTGGCTTCAAATTTATTTCCTATGCCGTATGGTGGATCCGCCAGTCAATACTACAGGCACTTGCCGAGCAGTCGCGTATTGTACGCCTTCCGCTCAACAAGATTGGCTCCATCAATAAAATAAACAAGATGTACGCGCTTCTTGAGCAGTCCAACGAACGTGCCCCTTCCGCAGAAGAAATTGCGAAAGAGCTGGACATGACCGTGAATGATGTAAAAGAAAGCATGAAAAACAGTGGCCGCCATCTTTCGATGGATGCCCCGCTTGTTGAAGGAGAAGACTCTAACCTATATGACGTTTTACGCTCAGGCGAATCTCCAAATCCGGACAGGGAACTTATACATGAATCGCTGCGCACTGAGATTGAGAGGGCACTTGAAACCCTTACGCCACGTGAGGCTGATGTAGTACGCCTTTACTTCGGGTTGGGAGACCAGCACCCTATGACACTTGAGGAAATCGGCGAAACATTTGACCTTACCCGCGAACGTGTGCGCCAGATTAAAGAAAAAGCAATAAGGAGGTTAAAGCATACCTCCCGAAGCAAAATTCTTAAGACCTACTTAGGATAACATAAATATTGCTAAAAATTAACAATGTAGTTTTGTATTTTAAATTTATGTTGTATTTTGGCGGTATAAATATTGCATTATCTTAGATATAATACTATAAAAGCACCTACAGTTCAATAACTGTTCGTTTTTTGATTGATGATTGAAACTCCGGCTGATTACCGGAGTTTTTTATTTATTCAAAGCGGGCATTCCATTTGTCACTTGATTATGAAAAACTATCTTTGTACAGCAACACAACTTTACAATGAATAATAAACTTATTGCGCCTTCAGTACTTTCGGCAGATTTTGGCAACCTGCAGCGTGACATTGAAATGATTAATAACAGCGAAGCCGACTGGTTTCATATTGATATAATGGACGGGGTATTCGTGCCGAATATTTCATTTGGTATGCCCGTACTGCAAGCTATAAGCAGACACGCAAACAAACTGTTGGATGTACACCTGATGATTATAAATCCTGACCAGTACATAAAGACATTTGCACAACTTGGCGCTGGTAGCCTAACGGTGCATTACGAGGCCTGCACACACCTGCACCGAACCCTTCAGGCTATAAAAGCAGAAGGCATGAAAGCCGGTATTGCTATCAATCCGCATACTAACGTAAACCTTCTTGAAGACGTTATAAATGACACTGACCTGGTTTGTATGATGAGTGTTAACCCGGGTTTCGGCGGACAATCATTTATTGAACGGACTTATGACAAGGTCAGCAAGCTCAAAGAAATCATAGTGCGGAACAGCGCCCCTACCCTGATAGAGATAGACGGAGGCGTATCTGATAAGAATGCGAGACAATTGGTTGAAGCCGGTGCTGATGTGCTGGTAGCCGGTAATTTTGTTTTCAGCGCAAAAGATCCTATAGCAACAATAGCTCAGTTAAAAAATATTGTATCGCATTAAGTACACAGAAAATTTATAGTAATCATAAAGATATACTTAAGCCGAGAGGCCTGAAAAAACAGGATTGTGTAATAAATACTACAAGAAGTTCCTGTCGAACACCAGCGGTAAGAGGCTTTTTAAAGAATCAGCTTTTAAAACATTTCCTTCCTGCCCCATGAAATAAATTTCGATAGGATGCTCCTGCTTCAATTCGTACTCTGCTATGGCCTGCCTGCAAGAACCGCATGGCGGAATAGGAGAATCCACTACTTTATCATCAGATGCCGCCGATATGGCCATCCTTACTATCGTTGCGCCCGGGTACACGGCCCCTGCATGAAAAACGGCAACGCGTTCAGCACAAAGCCCTGACGGATAAGCTGCGTTTTCCTGGTTGTTACCCTGAACAATAACACCATTATCAAGCTCAAGTGCAACACCAACCCTAAACCTTGAATAGGGTGCGTAAGCATTAGCACGGGCCACTACAGCCTGCCGCATAAGGTTCTTTATGTTTTCCGGAAGTTCTTCTGCTGAGCTGAATACCGTAAACGATGCCGTTATACTTATTTTCTCCATCTACTAATATTCATCATACTTTTCACCAAAATTAAAGGTTAGCGAAAAGCGTAGTGTGTTTTCAAGAGGGTTCCTTACCTGTGACGCTGAGAAGAGATAGGAAACATCAATTTTAACAATAGTATATTTAAAGCCTGCTCCTAGCGAAAAGAACCTCCTTGCCCCTTTATCCTTGCTTTCGTTAAAGTAACCAAGGCGGAAAGCAAAGGAGTCCTGGTATAAATATTCTGCACCCAGCGAATAAGTGAATTCTTTAAGTTCTTCGCTAAAACCGTCCGGCGCATCACCAAAGGACTGGAATACACCAGACACCCAGTTGATATTCTGGTATTCTTCATTAATAATTGCCCTGTCGGCAGCATCAATTTCTCCATCCCCATTCTTATCTTCAAGTTTTTGCGGGGTAGGCACCAGCAGCTTGGTAGCTTCAACGCTTACACCTACTTTATTATATTCATCAAATATAAAATCAAAACCACCCCCGATCCTCATATTTGCGGGCAAAAAATTTGAACTGAGCTCCGGATCATTATCATAGCTTATTTTAGGGCCAAGATTTTGAAAATTAAACCCAAACCTGTAACGCCCGTTGAAATCATCATAAGCCTCTTCTTCTGACTGGTAATAACCGGCAACATCAAAAGCAAAGGAACCTGCCCCCCTTGCATCGGTACTTCCTTCGGTAGGAATCCTTAAATTAGAACGGATATATCTTCCTGCTACAGCCATAGAAAACCTTTCGCTTAGCTTAAGTGAATAAGCAAGGTCTATGGCAAATTCATTGGGCCTCACCTCGTTAAGTATCTGCCCTGTATTATCTGTAAGCTGTATGTCGCCAAGTCCAAAATACCTAAGGCTGGCAGCAAAAGCGCTCCTTTCGTTAAACCTGTTGTAGTAATTTAGCTGGCCCAGTGAAATATCATTTGTTATGCTTGTAAGATATGGTGTATAACTTACCCCCACACCTTGCTGGTCCAGCGCGAACGAGTATTTTGCAGGATTCCACTGCATTGAGTAGACATCAGAAGATGTTGCAACTCCCTGGTCTGCCAGGCCGGCTGCCCTGGCGTCCGCGGCTATTAATAAAAATGGTACTCCTGTGGTAATAACCCGGTCATTCTGAGCCTTCACAAACTGAATGCCCAGCAGGCATACGGCAGCTAAAACAATTTTCTTCATTCTTTTTCGGAATTTTTGGATAACAAATATAGTATTTTATTACAGCAATACAAGTTTCTCGTATTTTTCGGCTGTTTTATTGGTTGTTGACGATCTTACGGTGAGTTTATAGATATATACCCCTTTACCTATCCTGTCGCCAAAATCATCACGGCCATCCCATTTAATCTGACGGCACAAAAACCCGTCAGTGGTTACTGACTGGTTTATGGTTTTTACTACCTTACCGGTAACAGTAAGTACCTGCACCTGAACGTCAAGCGGCTCAAAAGGCCTGTTATGTGTAAACCAAAATTCGGTATAGCTAACAAAAGGATTAGGATAATTAAGGACTTTTTCTATATACATATCCTGGCTGTTTACAACCACAAACTGTATGTCGGCAGTTACCAGGTTATTGTAAACATCCCATGCTTTAAAAGTAAGGGTGTGGAGGCCGGGGCTAAGATTATTGAACGGGAACCTGAGGTTACCTTTTGTATAATTATCAAGGGTAGTTTCATAATAATCGTTTAGCACAAACGGGTTGGTCTCATCACCATCGAGTATAGCTATGATATCATGCCCTATGCCACTTGCCGTGTTTATACCGTTTTCATCTTCAATAAATGCCAGGAATATGGGTGACTGGTTAGTTATCCCTCCCGATATAAACGTTTCATCGTTCATATACAGCCGTACTTTGGGAGGCGTATTATCTATAGCTGCGTTAGGGTTAATACCGCCAATTTTAATGGTATTGTTAAAGCCGTTTTGGTCTTCCAGTACGTTGTTCCTTTTTGCGTAAAAACTTATCCGCCCTTCTCCAACAGGTATACGTATGTCCCTTGGAACTACAAACCCGAATTCAAACTGGCCATTAGTTACGGTCGCATTGCCCCTGAATATGGTTTCGCCCAGTACATTAAAGTTATAGGTAGGGCCTATACCATCGTTCCTTAATGTCTGCCTGCTTACAGGCTTATCAAAAACAGAAACCGCAAGTTCGCCATTATAGTTGTTCATAGGATTACCTGCTTCATCGGTTACCTGACCGCCGAGTTTGACATAAGACAACGACTTGAGTATTTCAGTGGAAGATCCGGCAGGAACATCATTAATTTCGGTGAGTACAATGTTAGGTTTAGGTATAGCCAGCTTAAGAGCCGGGTCGCCCACAAATGCAATTACCCTGAAACCTTCCGAATTCTGAGCCTTAGTCTGGCGCAAGGCTTCCGCCATGGAAGGATAATCACCGGGAAGTGTTGGATTGAAATTGTAAAGCCTACGCGATAAAAATTCGTTAGAAGTAAAGGCATCACTGATAAATATGCCCCTTGTGGTTGTAATCATGGCAATAGCGCCACCATTAGGGTTCCAGTACAGGTATTCGCCGGTAGTAGGCCTGTAGGGGTTATCAAATTTTGTCAGTTCGCAGGTAGCTGTAATAAAAAGGGGGTATTTATATTTATTATTAAGGTTCTGAGCATCAGTTCTTTCAAATATCCTTTCACTGGACATGCCGTCTTCACCACCATGACCAAGGTAGTTTACAACCAGTGTCCCAAAGTTGATAGCCCTGATAATCTGGTCTTTTGCTTCAGGGTAGCGCTCGCCGCCAGAGGATGCCTGCTGTACATAAGAGTCCGTGTAAATTTTCCGGATATTGATAAACTTCCTGTTTTGGGATAATTCTGTTGCCAGGTTTTCCATGGTCTGTACAAAATTTACATCAGAAGAAGCATCAATATCATCTGTTATAATCACATACTCATTACGCCACCTGCCATAAGCCTGCTCAGATTTATATTCAATCACTTTATCAACCATCTGGTTGGCCAGCGACATATTATTCACAAGCATACGCCCCACTGCAATATCAGGTAATTCGCCGGATGTGGTCATCCTGCCTTCGTTAGGGTCCATTAATACGAAGAAATCATCTGATGCAAAAGTGGTTACTATGCTGTAATTGTCAAAACCCGAAGGCCTGTAGGCGTGGAATATCGGGACGATATTAGTATTATTTGGGATACGGTCTTTAAAATCAAACGAGGCATCACCAAAAAGATTAACGTACTTTACACGGTTTTCGGGTGAAGAAGCGTTATTGTACACGTATTTAATAAAATTCCGGATGGCTGCAATATCCTGCTTACCTGACGAAAATTCCTGATAGATGCTTTCGAGGCTGATTACCTTTACCCGTAATTGTGAATCTGCCCTGTGGAAATTGGCCAGTCTTTCGGCGGCTGAGGCCAGTGAAGCAGGAGTAACAATTATATAATCAACATCCTGGAACTGCCCCTGGGCATTCCTGAAAACAGTCCCTTTCAGGTCCTGGTTAGCTACCCGCGCATTTGGCTCCCGCAGTGGCGTATAGAAATCGCCATTAAGACGGGTTATGTATTGCTTTACCTCGCCCATTGGAGCTTTAAAAGAAAACTGTGCCTGCCCGGTGTTGACAGTTTTTGTAACATTATAGATGTCTGTAATATCCCAAACCTCTGCAATACCCGCCGCGTTGGTAAACTGGTATTCGATAATGCCTATGTTGGTAGCGGCATCATTGTAACGGAAACGGAATTGCCTGCCGTTACCTTTAAGAAAGCGTTTTGCACGTACTATAATGTAATCAAGCCATGCGTTTGACCCCGGTATGCCCGCATTATTATAGATAAGGTTAATATTTAGGGAGCCTGAGGTAGTGGCAGCAGTCCCTGTGAACATTGCATCACGTGCGGCTGAATAAGTAGCCGGTGGTGTAAATAACAAATTCCCTATAGGCGTACCATTTGCTTTAACCTCCATAGTTGAGTTAGCCACGGCGTTTGAAGCAGCGCTAACAGTAACCCGTACATCGCCGGGAGCTAAATCAGGTATATTAAAGTCAAAATCCCTTTCATTCTCCACATTAAATTCTTCACCGTGCCATTTCCTGCCGAGCCTGGCTATATTTACCCTGTCACGCTCATAAAACTGGTATTCATCAAATATATTTGTAGTTATTGTAGCGGAGCCTGTTGGCTGCACCATATTGGCTATCCTTTTTCCGGGCCCGCCGTATGATGTTATATAGTAATAGGACCTGTTAGCATAAAGATTATTGTGGGTACCGTTTTCCTCGCTCCAGTTATCGACACCTTCGGCATAAAACAGTATGTAGTCGCCCCCATCAAAAGAGCCGTCTTCTTCACCAATAAACTGTATGGCATTTTCAGCCAGGTCAGCCGGATAATCGGCACTGTTGAGCAACGGTACCATACGCCCTCCGTTGCCAAAAATTTTAATATTCCTGGGGTCAACATTTACATTGAAGCCTAATTGTTGTAAAAAGCTCCTGTTAACAATATATATACCCGAACGCTCCACATAAAACCTGTGCCACTCCCCTGTGGCAAGCACAGAATTTGTGATTGTATTAAAACTGTTTGCGGTTCTTTCCGCGGAAAAACCTGTAGAATATGAATAACTAAATGATTTTAGACGCTTAAACCCGGCACCATCCTTTACTATGGAAGCCATAGTGAGTATACCTCTCCAGTTACCTCGTTCACGGGCACTTGAGAGTTTTGCATTTACTGTAGCCGGAACGGCAGCGGGTGAAAGTTCCCCTAGCTGTGCCGCGGATATATTTTCATAAGCAATATTAGTTATAACCAGGGAATTTTCACTCACCGGCCCCTGGGCAGGAAAGTTCATAATAAAGTTGAGGGACCTGTTATCAGCATTAAAACTCATGTTTTCTGCCTGGAATTGCGGCATTATTATAGTAGTTTCACCTACTGATGACTTAACATTGTCAATCCAGTTAAGCACAACAGAACCTCCCTGCTGCCCATAGGACAGCGACGAAAGCAGCAATATTAATAAAAGTAACTTGTATCTCATCATCAGAAAAAACGCAGATACCTGCATTATATTACCCGGCCATATAAAAAACTTTTATGCCCGGTGCAATATTAGTTTAAATTACACGTTTCTAAAAAACACATGTAACCAAATTTTGGAATTTTATTAAAAAATCAATAGCGTCCTAAACAATAAAAAAAAGAATGGTT
>NZ_NOXV01000193.1 GCF_002251835.1 Flavobacterium cyanobacteriorum | reverse complement strand
TTGCAACACAAATTTCGTCAACCCTTTTTTATTTAACAAATAAGTTTGAACCACTTCAATTTAATTACTTTGTAGCATACCTTTCAGATAATGAATTTTATTATTAAGATGCATCTTTTCTGCAGCTTCAATTAAACCTAGCCAAAACTCATTTGAAAATGATCCTTCTGTTTCGTCTACAAGTTCTATAAATGATTCTAAAGCCAGTTCTGGTTCATAATGCTCTATGAACTCTTTTGCATTAGTATATTGCCTGTTAGATTTATATTCATCCGGTACTAGCAAAAGAACTTTAAATAATACCTTCCTTACATTCATAGATTATATCATCTTAAACTCCTGTACAATTTCAAGTTCGGTGCGGAACTGCAATACACTTTCGCCAAATAGTTCCCTTGCTTCGGCACGCAGCTGGGGGGAATGTTCTTTATAATATTCCTCCAGTTTTTCGCGGCTGTCGGCAGTATATTGTACCGAATAAGTAGTGGTGCCGGGCTGGTGGTGGTCGCCTAGTACTTTAACTATTTTGATTTTGTAGAACTTGCCCGTTTCCATGATTTTGGGTATGTGGTCTTCCATCATCCAGGCCATCCACCGGTCGTGGATGCTGTCGTCTACATTGCTGGTTACATTGTAAATTATCATATCTTTTAGTTGTTGTTGTTTCGAACAAATATACAGAAGAGACTTAATAAATTAAGTTATATCTGTGGTAAATTATCTGGAGTCTCGCCATTTACCCGATACATAATACAAAACTGTAAGAATCAGTAGTGCAGGATAAAAGAAAACTATTGTACTTAGTATAAACAGGTAGAACGCCATTATAAACATATACCCACCGCCTATTAAAACTTCCCTATACCATACAACGGAGTCAGCAAGTGCATAAGACCCTGCCAAGAGAACTAATGCTACTATACACATTGCACCATATACTACAGCGATTTTAGAAAATGTTGCAGCTAAAATATGATAAGAAAATGCACGATATAGATTTTTCCGAATTCCAACAATGAAAAATGGCACTATAAATAGCAGTGCCGTTATCCACCATGCAATATAAAATATGTCAAAGTCTCTCGACATATTAACTCGCGTTATCACCGCGCAGCTGCCGGAACTGTTTCCTGGCCTCTACAAAGTATATGCTGTCCTCATGATTAAAGATCACTTTTTCATAAAGCGGCTTGGCCTTTTCAGGGTCATTCAGCTTTTTGTTATATATCTCTGCCGAAAAGTACAGCGCCTCATCAATGTAAATCCCTTCTGCGTATTTATCAATTATCTGGGAATAATACTGTAATGCCAGGTCATACCGGCCCATGCCCTCATATATCCGGCCTATGCGGTACTGGGTAACATCCTGTATGCTTTCTGTTTTGTCGTTCGCCAGAATATCTTTAAAGGCGGCCAGCGCTTCCTCTTTTTTGTCCTGGTAGAGCTTAAAATCAGCTTTGGCAAATTTTTTAAGCGCTGTCTGCGTGCTGTCTTCAACAGTATTATCAGTAATGAGCAGGAAAAGCTCCAGCGCATCATTGGCTATGAGCTGCGACACCGATGACTTCAGTACTTTAAGCTGTTTTTGTGCCCACTCAAAATCTCCTTTATAATAGCTTGACCGTGCCACCCTGAAACTTGCCTGGTGCCCCACCGCATCGTTCTTCAGGTCTTCTTCTACCTGTGCAAAGTATATAATAGCCTGGTTGTATTTTTCATCCAGCAGTAAAATATCGGCCAGCAGCATTTTAACTTCCGCTACCTGGTATTTACCGAGCTGAAGCGTAAGCGTGTTGTTCAGCATGGCAATGGCGCCTTTGGTATTTTTCAGTTTAAAAGCCTCAAAGCGGGCCAGCTGAAGCTGCAGTTCCAGTGAGTTTGTGTTGGTGCCGTATTGCTGCAGCAATGCTTCCATACGCTGCTTCAGGGCCGGATAATCTTTTTCCTGTGCATTCTTTATGTCTATCTCCAATATCTCGGCATGGGTTTTTATCAGCAGTTCGGTATCTGTAGTGTTTTGCAGTATAAAACCGAATATTTCTTTGGCAGTAGCATCCTCGCCGGCTTCAGCTGCCATAAGTGCCAGGTTAACTATGTTTGAAAATTTTTCGGGGTCGCGCTTAAAGATGGCTTTTTCCTGTATAAAAGCTTTGCCGTAATCCCTTTGCTGCACAAAAAACCAGCTGAGGAACTGGTTCCAGAAAATGTCCTGTGTTTTTTGTGTTTGCACCAAAAGCGCCTTACGCAGGGCATCATTAAAGGTTTCCTGTGACTCTTCGTTCATGAACCTTACAAGCTGGTTTTGCACTATGGGCAGGTTCTGCTGGTTGTTATAGGCGTATGACAGTAGTTTTTCTATCATAAGGCCAATATTGCCCAGCTGCCCCTGCAGTAACGCCATCTGGTAATCAAAGTTCATGCTTTTGTTGGCCGCCTGTGCCACTTCATAAGCCTGCAGCGCCTGTGGCACAAGCACTTTCTGCTCAAAGGCATTGGCAACCGTAAATACATTGCCCGGATTTTGGGCTACCTCATCAATAGCTGCCTTATAATTCCTGTCAGCTTTGGCCTGGTCTTTTTTCAGCTGGTAATTATAGCCAAGCTCCACATACAAAAAGGGCTGTTTCACCTTTGCCATCTTTTCTGTAAGGTACTTTTCAGCTTTGTCATACTGCTGCATTTGCTGGTAGCAGGCGGCAATACGCTGAATGTACCAAGCGTTGGCAAACGAATTTTTATCGAGTTCCTGGTATATTACCAGCGCTTTTTCAAATTCGCCTTTTTCAAAATAGTTCTGGGCCAGCTGTTCGTTTTGCGCAAAAACGGACAGCGACAGGAACAGGATTATTATGGAAAGTATCTTTTTCATTTGCTGACAGATGTATTATGGAACGCGGATGACACTGACGGGGCGAATATTTGAAATCTGTTCCGGCATATATAGCTTTGAAAATCTGCCATAATCTGTGCAATCCGCGTCATCCGCGTTCCGTCACACCCATAGCAAATTTACTAATTTATTATATCAAAACCGGTGTACGGGCGCAAAACTTCGGGCACCACTATCCCTTCAGGAGTCTGGTAATTTTCAAGTATCCCGGCCAGTACCCTTGGCAATGCCAGCGATGAGCCGTTAAGCGTATGTGCCAGGTGGTTTTTTCCGTCCCTGTCCCTGAAACGCAGCTTGAGCCTTTGCGACTGGAAAGTTTCAAAATTTGATACAGAACTTATTTCAAGCCAGCGGTCCTGAGCCGTTGAAAATACTTCAAAATCATACGTAAGTGCCGAGGCAAAGCCCATATCACCGCCACATAGGCGCAGTATGCGGTAAGGCAGCTTAAGTTCCTGCAACAGGGTTTTAACATGCTCTACCATTTCATCAAGCGCGGCATACGATGTATCAGGATGTTCAATACGCACTATCTCCACCTTATCAAACTGGTGCAGCCGGTTAAGCCCGCGCACATGCGCCCCGTATGAACCTGCCTCCCTGCGGAAACAGGGCGTATAGCCGGTACACAGCACCGGGAGGTCTTTTTCTTCAATTATCACATCGCGGAAAAGGTTGGTTACCGGTACCTCTGCTGTTGGTATCAGGTAGAGGTCGTCAATACCCACATGGTACATCTGCCCTTCCTTATCAGGAAGCTGCCCGGTACCGTAGCCTGACGCTTCATTGACAAGGTGCGGCACCTGGTATTCTTCATAACCTGCCTCAGTGTTCCTGTCAAGAAAATAAGTTATAAGCGCCCTCTGGAGCCTTGCGCCTTTGCCTTTATAAACCGGAAAACCTGCACCGGTTATCTTTACGCCCAGCTCAAAATCAATCAGGTCATATTTTTTGGCAAGCTCCCAGTGCGGCAGCGCCCCTTCATGCAGCACAGGTATGGCGCCTTCCTCAAAAACAGTAATGTTATCATCGGCTGATTTTCCTTCGGGCACTATATCCGCAGGGGTGTTCGGCAGCTTATAAAGCGCCTGGGTAAGCGCCTCAGTTACTGTAGCGAGCCTTTCCGAAAGCTCTTTCCCTTTTTCCTTAAACTGTGTAGTTTTTTCTTTTAAAATAGCCGCTTTAGCCTTTTCGCCGGCTTTCATAAGCTCACCTATGTCGCGCGACAGCTTGTTCGATTCTGATAAAACAGTATCAAGCTCCGCCTGTGTTGCCCTCCTTTTTTCATCAAGCGAAATCACATCGTCTACCAGCGGGGCGGCATCAAGGTTCCTTTTGGCAAGCGCCGCAATTACTTTTTCTCTGTTTTCTCTGATATATGCTGTCTGTAACATGGTTTTCTATTTTAAAAACGTCAGCAAATTTAATGAATTGTTTCAATTAAGTATTTGCTGTACTCCTAAAGTTTGACACGGCCCGCTTTAACTTTTTATCTTAACAAAATACAGGAAATTCTTATTATATTTGAAAAATTTTTATAATTCTTATGAAGACATTTGCTAAAATAACAGCTTTGTTGCTATATACAGCTTTTGCGGCTGCCCAAAACCACGCTAATAATGATTTCGCGCGGCTCGTTGAGGCTGAAAGGAAATCAGCTTCTGCGCTCACCACTTTCAGGGCTAATCTCAATACGGGGAATTATGACGTGATACACCAGGACCTCAACCTTACTGTTAATCCGTCTGTTCAGTTTATCAGTGGCACCATTACCACCACATACATAGCCAAGTCACCGATGAATACCCTTACCTTTGACCTGGATAACCAGCTAACGGTATCTTCGGTAACTCAAAACGGTAACAGCCTGGCTTTTACGCAAAACAGCAATGATGAGCTGGTAATAACGTTGCCGGCCCTACAAAATACAGGTGTACAGGCCACCGTTGCCGTAACATACTCCGGTGCGCCACCGACATCACAACAGGCTTTTGTTACAGCTACACACAACGGTACGCCTATATTATGGACACTTTCACAACCTTACGGGGCAAAAGACTGGTGGCCATGCAAGCAAGACCTTAATGATAAAATCAGTACGGTTGACATACATATCACGGCGCCTTCGGCTTATGTAAGTGTGGCCAATGGCCTGCAGGTAAGCCAGGTGGCCAACAGCAACGGCACCAAAACCACGCATTATGAACATAATTTTCCCATACCGGCCTACCTGGTAGCCATAGCGGTTACCAACTATAGTATTTTTACACAGACTGCCGGCACCGCGCCCAATACTTTCCCGGTTGTAAACTATATTTATCCGGAAACACAGTCTTCGGTGCAAACCCAGCTGGCACAGACACTGCCAATCATGAACCTTTTTGAGCAGCTTTTTGAAGCTTACCCTTATCATACAGAAAAATACGGCCACGCCCAGTGTGGTTTTGGCGGGGGTATGGAACACACCACTGTGTCCTTCATGGGGAGTTTTGGACGCGAGCTGATTGCCCATGAGCTGGCCCACCAGTGGTTTGGCAACAAGGTCACCTGCGGATCCTGGAAAGATATATGGCTTAATGAGGGATTTGCTACATACCTTTCAGGACTGGTAGTGGAAAACATAGACGGCAACGCCAGCTTTATAAACTGGAAAGCTGACAAAATAAACAATATAACATCGGCTACGGGCGGCGCGGTTTACCTGACGGATACCGATACCACTAACGTAAACAGGATATTCAGCAACAGGCTGAGCTATAATAAAGGCGCTATGGTGGCGCACATGCTCCGCTATAAGCTGGGCAACGCTAACTTTTACCAGGGCTTAAAGAACTTTTTAGCCGACCCGGACCTGGCTTTTGGCTATGCTAAGACACCCGACCTGAAGGCACACCTGGAAGCAGTATCAGGTATGGACCTTACAGGGTTCTTTAATGACTGGGTGTACAACCAAGGCTATCCTACCTATACCATAACTGCCCAAAATACGGCGCCCGGGCAGGCTACAGTTACCATAAACCAGACACAATCGCATCCTTCTGTAAGTTATTTTGAAATGCCTGTACCTGTACGGCTCACCGGAACCGGCGGCCAGACGCTTACAGTAATACTTGAAAATACCTTTAGCGGTCAGCAATTTAATGTGTCTGTACCTTTTACCGTAACCGGCTTGGCTTTTGACCCTGAAAAAAATATTATATCGCGCAACAGCACCGCAACACTGGGCACAGAGGCCTTTGAAGGGCTAAAGGCGGTGAAGCTTTTCCCTAACCCTGCCGGTAACCTGCTTAATGTGGAGCTGCCGGAAGGAATTACCCTCCAAAAGGCCGCATTTTATAATGTGCTTGGGCAAAAAGTGCTGGAAACCGGTGCCACAACAACCTGGGATGTATCGGCCATGGCCTCCGGGCTGCACTTCCTGTCGCTGGTAACCGATAAAGGCACTACACAGCTTGAATTTATAAAAGAATAACAGAACGGATATTATGAAAAAATCAAACAATCCGGCAATAGTTTTTCTTTTCCTGATGCCGTTATTACATTTTAATAATGCTCAGCAAAAAACCGCCACCACCCTGGTGTCGTTTGTCCTGTTACTTATAGCCACAGGGCTGTTCCTAACGAAGGTAAGGGAGAATAAAAAAATGGCATATTAAATAAACGATTCTATATCCAGATGGCACTGGCGTTCATTTCGGTTATTGTAATGTCTGCACTGTTCTGGGAATAAGGACGGATGGTTACCTCACCAGCTCCAGCTTATTAAGTTCTGCTGTAATGAAATTAATTTCATCTGGGTATAGCTTTACATTAATGGCTTTGGCATTTTGTACCGATTGTATGGCATTACGTGCGCCGGCAAGTGCTATAGTTATGCCGGGCTGCTCAATTGTCCAGCGGAGCACCAGCTGCGACAGGCTGGCCTGCCTGTCATCTGCCAGGTGTTTAATACTGTTGAGGAAACTGTTCACTTTTTCTAAATTCTCATCCCTGAAATAATATAAGTTTGCCCTGTGGTCACCTTCTTCAAACTGGTGTCCCGGCAGCATTTTACCGGTAAGAAGGCCTCTTTCGAGCGGGCTGTAAGCAATGATCGACTTATTATTTTCCAGTGCAAAGGGTACAACAGTTTTTTCAATTTCCCTCTTTATCATGCTGTAAGGCACCTGGTTCGATATGATGTTAACATATTTATCGGCTTCCTTCATCTGCCCGGTGTTATAGTTGCAGACGCCTGCATAGCGCACTTTACCTTCTTTTATAAGCTCTGCCACTGTTTCCATACTTTCCTGTATAGGCGTGGTGCTATCGGGCCAGTGTATCTGATACAGGTCAATGTAGTCAGTCTTTAGCCTGCGCAGGCTGTCCTTACATTCTTTAATAATGCTCTCGCGGCCCGCATACTTATACACTTCAATGGCTTCACCGCGGTTGTTCCTGCTTTTCATGGCAAGATCTCCTTTTGCAAGATTCCACCGCATACCGAACTTAGTGATGATCTGCACCTTGTCACGCCCCAGCCCCTCAATGGCTTCGGCAACAATTTCCTCACTGTCGCCCTGGCCATAAATCGGCGCCGTATCAATAGAAGTAACACCTTCATCAAATGAGGCACGGATGGCCCGCACGGCATCCTTGCGTTCAGTGCCGCCCCACATCCATCCACCGGCAGCCCATGCGCCGAAAGTTATGGCGGATAGCCGCAGCCCTGAATTCCCTATATTCCTGTATTCCATAAATAATTGATTATTAATTATTGATTATTAATTATTGATAATTGATAATTGATTATTGATTATTGATTATTGATTATTGATTATTTGTAGTGTAGATTATATATAGTAGATAATTATATCCTGCTGTAATGTTGATTTACGCATCGCCTATGGCTTTTATCCTTGACACTAAAAATGTAATCCCGAAACCGAATATGCCGATAATGGCGAAAGAAGTACGCAACCCTGTAGCTTCGGCAATATGCCCAATAACGGGCGGGCCGAGCATAAAACCCAGGAAACTTACGCTCGAAACTGTTTGTAGTGCAATGCTGGGTGCAATACCCGGCCGCCTGCCCGCAATGCTGAAGATAGTAGGGACTATAGTACTTACCCCTATGCCTACCATCATAAAGGCAATGGCTGCTGTGGTTACATAAGGCAGCGCTACCGCCAGGTAAAGCCCGGCGGATATAAGGCAGCCGCTTACCTGCAGCACGCGTTTACGGCCTACGCGCCTTATTACCCTGTCGCCAAAGAAACGTCCCAGCGCCATCATTACCATAAAACAGGTATAGCCCAAAACTTTAACTGAGCCGGAAGCGCCAATTACATCTTCAAAATAGATAACACTCCAGTCGAACATAATACCTTCGCTTAGCATACAGCAAAAAGCCATGATGCCCAGCCACAAAAGCACACTGTCGGGTTTTGAAAAAAGCCTCCGGCGGCTCTTGCGCACCGGCTTTATCTTTACCCTGACCAGGTAGCCGTAATTTAAAAAGATGATTCCCCACAGGGCGAGTGCCACTGCAAGGAAGTGGTAAAACGGCGACAGGCCAAGGGCAATCATGCCAATACCAATTAGGGCACCCGTAAAACCCGCTGTGCTCCAGGCGCCATGGAATGATGACATAATGGCCCGCCTGAAAAGGCCTTCGGCATAAATGCCCTGTGTATTTACCGAAATATTAGTAAGGTTGCTGAAAATGCCGAAAAAGAACATGGCTATCATTAAATGCCACCGCTGGGTAGCGGCACCCAGCCCTATAAGGCTGCATATGTATAATATCAGCCCGAAAACCACAGTGCGGTGGCTGCCGTAGCGCGCTGCCAGCTTACCCGAAAAAGGCATGATAAACAACTGCCCGAAAGGTACCGCAAAGAGGACAGTCCCTAAATCGGCCTTGGTAAGATTAAGCGCAAGCTGCACATCAGAAATGCGGCTGGCCCATGTGGAAAAAGTAAGCCCCATAGCGAAATAAAACAAGGTTACCGCCCACCTTACACGGTTAAGGTAAGAGGCCTTAACATCACGATAGGCTTTACGGTAAGCAGCCGCACAGGCGGGTTTATTTCTTGCCTTAACTTCCTCTTCCAACTCCTGTAAATTTTATTTTTTGTACTACTCTTTTGCAGTTCTTTCACCACGCACTTTCCTGAGTGAGCAGCTCAATCTCATGGGCTGTAATTTCAAGGCCGGGTGCTTCAATAATGCTTTCCAGTTGCTCCAGGCTGGTAGCGCTTACTATTGGCGCAGTAACCGACGGCCTGTGGATAAGCCATGCCAGGGCTACCGTGGCAGGAGTTGTATTCAGCTGCTGTGCAACCTCATCAAGCGCAGCCAGTATTTTAAACCCGCGCTCATCAAGGTATTTTGCCACGCCCCCGCCACGCTGGCTTTTATTAAGGTCGGCCCCGCTCCTGTACTTACCCGTGAGGAAACCGCTGGCCAGCGAGAAATAGTTAAGTACGCCCAGGTTGTTGCCCAGACATATAGGTTCAAGCCCATTTTCAAATTTCTCACGCTCATACAGGTTATAGTGCGGCTGGAAGGTTTCATAGGGGGGAAGCCCGGTTTCGAAAGCTACCTGCAGGGATTCCTTAAGCCTCTCCGGCGTAAGGTTTGAAGCGCCTATATGGCGCACTTTCCCTTCCTGTATCAGCTGCCGGTAGGCTTCAAGTGTTTCCTCTATAGGTGTGGTCTCATCATCAAAATGGGTCTGGTACAGGTCAATATAATCTGTTTGCAGCCGTTTCAGCGAATCTTCCGCAGCCTGCAATATGTATTTTTTCTTCAGTCCTTTTTTACCATTACCCATGTCGTTCCCCACTTTAGTGGCAATAATAACCTTGTCGCGGTTCCTGTTCTTTTTGATCCAGTTGCCAATAATTGTTTCTGATTCGCCGCCGCTATTGCCCTGCGCCCAGCGGGAATACATATCGGCCGTATCAATAAAGTTGAACCCTGCGCCCGTAAACGCATCAAGTATTTCAAATGACTGCTTTTCATCTATCGTCCACCCAAATACATTCCCCCCAAAGGTTATGGGGTAAACATACAGGGCAGTATTGCCTAACTGTTTTTTTTCCATTGTTATAATTTTTAATCTTCTAACTGAGCTCTTTCATATTGCCTGGGCCAATGTGCCTTTTCGTGCAGCTCATGCGCAAGGCTAAGCCCAAGGTTAGGGTCGCGTAACGATTCGCGGGCAAAGAAAACCAGGTCGGCCTGGCCTTTTTGTAAAATCTCTTCCGCCTGGGCCGCTTCAGTAATGAGCCCTACAGCGCCGGTATGAATGCCTGCCTCCATTTTAATACGCCCTGCTATAGGTACCTGGTAGTTAGGGGCAACAGGTATTTTTTGATGGGATACCACCCCACCCGATGAACAGTCAATAACATCAACACCCTTTTGCTTCAATATTTTAGCCAGTGCTACTGACTCTTCAACATTCCATCCGCCCTCAGCCCAGTCCGTCCCTGAAATGCGCACGAACAGCGGCAGGTTAGAGGGCCACTCCTGCTGTACCGCCTCAAGCACCTGGAGCAGCAGGCGGGCGCGGTTTTCAAAACTTCCGCCATAATTGTCAGTACGCCTGTTGGTGAGCGGCGACAGAAACTGGTGTAGCAGGTAGCCGTGTGCGGCATGTATCTCGAGCACTTTATAGCCGGCATCATGCGCACGCCCGGCAGCAGCCCTGAAGTCGCCAATTACTTTCTTTATCCCTTCGCCATCAAGCGCTACTGGTGGCAAAGGCTCATTAGCATGATACGGTATGGCACTTGGCGCCACCGTGTGCCAGCCGCCCTGCTCGGGGCTCAGTTTCATATTTCCCTGCCACGGCGGGGTTATGCTGCCCTTACGGCCTGCATGTGCCAGCTGTATTCCCGGAAAAGCATTTTCCTGCAGGATAAAAGATGTTATCTGCCTGAGTTTTTCTACATGCCCGTCGCTCCAGATGCCGAGGTCGCCGGGAGAGATCCTTCCTTCGGGTGAAACCGCGGTAGCTTCCTGTATGATGAGCGCCGCGCCGCCAATAGCCCTTGCGCCCAGGTGCACCAGGTGCCAGTCGTTAGCAAAACCGTCAATAGCGGAATACTGGCACATGGGAGATATAACAATACGGTTTTTGAGAATAATGCTTTTCAGCTGGAGTAGTGAAAATAAGTGTGAAGCCATAAGCTGTATTTTTATTTGATGGAGCTGTAACCCGCGCCCTAAAAACCGTAAAGTTACCTTACAAATGGCAAATTTGGAACGGCCTGCCGTATTATTAACAAACATTTTAAAAAAAGAATGGCCTTTGGCAGCCAGGCGCGTACAGGGAAAAGTACTGTTAATCCAAATGGCGGCCTGGTATGCGCCGACGTGGCGGCCTAGCCCCGATGGGAGCGGCATCCTCCCCGCCGCCAGCTTTTGCGGCGGGGAGATAGAGAGGACAGCGGGACCGGGCACGGCCAAAAGTGCGCTTAGCCGGCTGCTCCTTATATTGCCGGGAGCAAAAGGGAACGGTAAGGCGTAAAGTAGATAAAAAATAGGCTGAAGTTATCAGAAAACACTATTTTTGTGCGTTAACTTAGCATCTAAAAATAAATAATGGAAATAGCTGTCAAACTGGGCCAGTTCTTATTGAGTTTATCTTTATTAATCATACTGCACGAACTGGGGCATTTTATCCCTGCTAAAATATTTAAAACCAAAGTTGAAAAATTCTACCTGTTCTTTGACGTGAAATTCTCACTCTATAAAAAGAAGATAGGCGAAACGGTTTACGGCATAGGCTGGCTGCCACTGGGCGGCTACGTAAAAATTGCCGGGATGATTGACGAGAGCATGGACAAGGAACAAATGGCGCAGCCGCCGAAGCCATGGGAATTCCGCTCCAAGCCGGCCTGGCAAAGGCTTATCATAATGCTGGGCGGCGTTACGGTTAACTTTATCCTGGCCGTATTAATTTATATAGGTATGGCCTTTGTTTACGGTGACACCTATATTGCCAACAAAGACCTGAGGGACGGGGTTTGGGTAAGCAACCCTGTAGGCGAAAAGCTGGGCTTTAAGAACGGCGACAAAATTGTAAACGTTGACGGCAAATCCTATGAAGATTTTGCTGATGTATCCTACAACACTATTTTTTCGCGCACGGTAACGGTTGAGCGTAACGGGCAGATGCAGGAGATACAGCTGCCTGTTGATGTAATTAACAAAATGCTCGACGGTAAGAAAGTTCCGCTTTTTATGTACAGAATACCTTTTGTGGTGGGCGGACTGGCTGACGATTCGGTCAACAAGGATATATTGAAGAAGGGCGATATTATTACCGCCATTAACGGCCAGCCGGTAAAATATTATGATGAGGTGACCGCGTTGGGGCCAGCGATGAAAAACCAGAAAGTGGCTGTTACTGTGCTGCGCGATGAAAAACCCCAAACTGTTACGGTTACTTATAACAAGGAGGGTAAAATGGGAGTTGCTCCTGCCATACCTACCATACCTAACCTGGAAAAGCTTGGCTACTACAAAGTAACCGAAAAATCTTACTCTTTCTTTGAGGCTTTCCCTGCGGGGATTCAAAGAAGCGGCGAAGAGCTGAATAAGTACTTTACGCAGCTTAAGGCTATATTTACGCCAAGTACAGGCGCTTATAAAGGCGTGGGAGGTTTCTATGCCATTTTTGACATTTTCCCTGATACATGGAGCTGGGAAGCTTTCTGGAATATTACCGCATTGTTATCCATTATGCTTGGGGTGATGAATTTACTGCCTATCCCGGCGCTTGACGGCGGCCATGTTATGTTCCTCCTGTTTGAGTGGGTAAGCGGCCGCAAACCCAGCGATAAATTTATGGAATATGCCCAGATGGCTGGTTTCTTTATACTTATAGCGCTGGTGCTGTTTGCCAATGGGAATGACATTTTTAAGGCCATTACGGGCAAATAAATATTTTAGAATATTTTTCGTGAATTTGTTTGCGGGAAATAAAAATGGTTTTATATTTGCACCGCTATAAAGGCACCAATGCCGGCAAAGCAAAAGTTCTTAAAAATAAAGTTGTAATTTCACTGACGCCGATTAGAAAAATACATCCATACTATACAGTTTCCTCCTTAGCTCAGCTGGTTAGAGCATCTGACTGTTAATCAGAGGGTCCTTGGTTCGAGCCCAAGAGGGGGAGCCACGTTGGAAAAGCCACTATTTTTAGTGGCTTTTTTCATTTTAGCCTTTTCCAAACCCCTGTATTCTCTAGACAAAAGCTCTAAAACGGTGTTGGTAGAATTGGTTCGAAGACCTTCTTTTTCCACTACCAGATTTTCAGGGAAAATAGTTCGTAAAAGACCACCCTTCTTACTGTCTTTCAGTTGGTTAAACAACCCGCCCATATCACACAGTAATTTAACCGAATCCTCAACATATTTCCCCAGATTTAAGTCATTTCTTTCGAGTTGTCCAATCGAAGCTTCAATCTCCCGAATAGATGCTTCATACCTCGTTGTTATCCTATCAAACAGTTCCGCTTTAAGTTCATTCTTCATCAACCTGTCTTCGGCATCAATAACTAGTTTTTCAAGCGATTCCTTCTCCCCTACAAGCTCTTTTCTCCTTCTGGCAGTGTCATCTTCGCTTTGGCTAATTAAGTCGCTTAAAACCTCTTTATAAAGGTCGGCAACATTCTTGTTCAATGAAACTTTCGTAAGCATTTGGGCTACATTCTCATGTAACACTTCTTTCTTATATCTCACTTTACATTTTGCTGTACAATGATAGTATTCATAGTGTCCTCCATTCCCTTTGCTCTTACTGGCGGTGATTTGTTTTTCACACACGGGGCAAATTAAACTTCCCTTTAACGGGAAGTTTTCATTTACAGTTGATGGCAGTTTTGCCCCTATATTTTTACGCCCGTCTAGGACATCCTGAACTTTATCAAATAGTTCCTGGCTTACTAGTGGCTCATGTATTCCTTTCAGCTTTGATGCAGCCTCCTTCTTGAATTCAGGCACTTCTATCCATCCACAATAAAGCTTATTACGTAGCATATTATAGAACTGTTGCTTTTGAAGCGTTAGTCCACGTTCGGTCTTAAACCGTTTCCTAATCACCTCCACAGCTTCAACCCCTTTAGCAACCTCTGTATAAGCCGCTAAGACGATTGCTGAATCACCGTTAGGAATAACCGATGTTTTCCCTAATACCTTTCCATTACTGTAACCATAGGGAGCCTTAGCAAGAAAACAACCTTCTTTCGTGGCACGCCTCATACCATCTTTAGTACGTTGCGAGATTTTATCGTTCTCCACCTCTGGCAGTATGAGATACATCGATAGCATCACCTTATTATCAGGATTGGTGAGGTCTAAGGGCTGCTCTATAGAATTAACCTCTATACCCATAGCCGTTAACTTTCTTATGACTGCAAGGGCTTGTTCAGCGTTCCTAGAGAACCTGTCCCACTTGGTAAATAAAATTTTATCTACAGCCTTTCTATTTTTGGCAACATACTCCATTAAATTCTTCCATTCGGGGCGGTCAAAGTTTTTGGCTGAGTAGTCATCCTCATAATGCTTAGCAATAGTAAGTTTGTTTAACTCACAGTATGTGGTTAATAGTTGTTTCTGGTGGCGTAAACTAAATCCTTTTTCGGCTTGCTCGTCAGTACTAACACGTGTATAAATTATTGTGTTCATGTTTGTTTTTGTTTTAACTGTTAATATTAATTTGTTGATTTTTGCTGATAGTATAGTTCAGCGATTTGGTACAGAACCTGTCTAATGTTTTCTACTTCTTCATCAGAATAGAAAACCCCATCACGGTTCAAAATTTGTTTGCATCTGGTTTTAGATAGCATATAAATTCAGCCGCACTCATTCCAATTTTTTATGGCGGAGAATCAATAGCGTCCTAAACAATAAAAAAAAGAATGGTTAGTTTTTAA
>NZ_NOXV01000213.1 GCF_002251835.1 Flavobacterium cyanobacteriorum | reverse complement strand
CCGCGAAAGCGGGCGGCGGGGAGGATGCCGCTCCCATCAGGGCTATAGAGAAAGTCCGCGTTCATAACAGTCATACCACGGTGTCTGTGTGCAGGCCGCCTTGTTTTTCCCGGTTTCGCTTGCCATGGCTCTTAGTTTGTTCCATGTCTCAAAATAAAAAATATATCCGCAACAATCTATGGTTAAAACATTAA
This sequence comes from Flavobacterium cyanobacteriorum, assembly GCF_002251835.1. Taxonomy (GTDB): domain Bacteria; phylum Bacteroidota; class Bacteroidia; order Flavobacteriales; family Flavobacteriaceae; genus Flavobacterium; species Flavobacterium cyanobacteriorum. Next base: position 13,329 of record NZ_NOXV01000213.1, on the reverse strand, counting down.
CGCTATTCCTGTTGTTTTGCATAAACGTTACCGTTGCACAAAACATTTTCACGCTAAATGTCGGCAAAATCAGGGAGAGGGAATACAACACAACGTTGCCATTTGAGGTTTTTAATAAAAAAATAATTATTAATGTGCTGGTAAACAACAAGAACAGGAGATTTATTGTAGATACCGGCGCACCAACCTCATTTAAAGAAAACCTGCTGGCAGAAATAAAACATAAAAATATTGGCAAGGCACAATTGCACGATGCCAATAGCAAAGAAGCGGAGTACGATATTGTACAGATTTCGGGATTTTCCGTTAACGGCTTCACTTTAAAAATAATTATGCCCTTAAAATTCCGGATAATAACCCGATTATGGAATGTTTTAATGCCGATGGTATCCTTGGCAGCAACTCCTTGCGCAATGCCATCATTGAATTTGACTACAAGAATAGGACAATTACCATCACTAATGATAGTAATAATCTCGATTGTTCCGGGGCAGTAGCCGGCGAGTTGTCGTTTTTAGACTCCCAAAGCACCCCATTTATAAATATCAAAACAGAAACAGAGATCTTAAATAGTAATGCCACAGTTATATTCGATTCCGGGGATGATTCTTTTTTTACATTTTCACAGCATCACTTCGACCAGGTTGTAAATGAGGTTCAGGAAAAACAGAAACAGCTGCAGGAGCCGGTAACAGGCAGTCTCCAGTTATTTGATGTTATTTTTACTTCAAAAGGCAGTTTTTCATTTAGCTTAAATGGAAATGCCGATCATGCTACCTATTATCAATACAGGATTAAGAACCTCACTTTTGGGCAAACCGCTTTTGAAAATATAATTGCGACAACCACCTCCGATAATAGATCCCGTGTAGGTTTCGGCCTGTTACAATATGGTAGGCTTATTTTAGACTACAGGAACAAAAAATATTATTTTCTGCCTTATGACTCCATGGCATGTTTTAATGTAAACCATAAAGCAGAACGTTTTAACGCCACGTACGAAAACAATAAATTTAGGGTGGGTATTGTATGGGATGAGGCATTACAGGGCATAATGAAAGTAGGCGATGAAATATTGAGCATTAATGAAGTTGATTTTTCTTCACTGTCCATGTGCGAAGTCCTCAGGTCCCGGCATGAAAAAGCTATTGAAGCCGATAAACTGGTCATTACCCTCAAAGACATAGAGACCCAGGACACAAAAGTTGTTGAGATTGTAAATTAAACATTTAAAAAAATTACTCAAGCTTATTCTGGAAAAAGCCATGATACACTTTCAGCAGCTCCTGCGCGGCTGCAAAAGGTGACAATTCATTATTTTGTACCGCTTTTTTATTTTCTTCCAGCAGTACCGCTATATCAGGATTGTTATAAAAGTTGTTCTTCAGCTGCTCATTAATTGTTTCCAGGAGCCAGTGTTGGTTTTGTTCCCTGCGCTTGTGCTTAAAATACCCGTTTGCTTTTGTGAGCCCGAAATATTCTTCGAGGGCCTGCCACACTCCCTCAATGCCGTCATGGGTCAAAGCGCTGCATGTGGTAACTTTTGGCTGCCAGCCCGATTCTTTTGGCGGGAAAAGATGCAGCGACCTGTTAAATTCGGTTTTAGCCATACGGGCTTTTTTTATATTGTCTCCGTCAGCTTTATTTATAACTATCAGGTCGGCCATTTCCATGATACCGCGCTTTATGCCCTGTAGCTCATCTCCGGCGCCGGCAATCTTGAGCAGGAGGAAAAAGTCTGCCATGCCGTGCACGGCTGTTTCGCTCTGGCCTACACCAACGGTTTCGATAATAATGGTGTCGAACCCGCAAGCCTCGCATAATATTATGGCCTCACGCGTTTTGCGGGCCACGCCGCCCAGTGTTTTACCTGAGGCCGAAGGGCGTATATAAGCATTTTCATCTTTAACCAGTTCTTCCATACGGGTTTTGTCCCCAAGGATGCTGCCGTTTGAAACAGAGCTGCTTGGGTCAACAGCCAGCACGGCCACTTTTTTGCCGAGGCCTGTAAGATATTTACCGAAAGCCTCTATAAATGTGCTTTTTCCCACGCCGGGGACACCTGTAATGCCTATACGTACCGATTTGTCAGCATAGGGGAGGCAGGCATTTATTACCTTGTCTGCTTTTTCAAGATGTGCCGGGTTGTTGCTTTCTACCAGCGTGATGGCCCTGCTCAAAGCGGTTTTGTTCCCGGCAAGTATACCGTTTATAAGTTCTTCGGCTGACGGTTGTTTTTTCCTTAACCTGGTGATATGGCTTATGGAGCCAGGGCTAATGTTTTCAGGCCGGTCAATACCATCTTTTTCGTGCAGAGCGGTTTTATGTGCTTTCGGATTTTCCATAGGTAGGGTAAAGTTACTACTTTTAAGCACATTTGCTACGATTCCTCCGGCCCAAAGCTTTACCAAAGGCTAAATTACCTGCCTTTACTTTTTTTGCAGTTTTGCCAGGTATAACATGGCCTCTTCAACAACCTGCCGGGGCGCTTTGGGATTAAACCCCAGCTCCCGTCTTGCCTTTGATATATCGAAATCCTGTTTCAGCCCTGAAAACATGGCAATATCCTTAACTGTGAGCACAGGTGCCTTGCCGGAGAGTTTACTAACAGATTCCATAAGCGCTGCCACGAGAAACAGCACCGCTTTAGGAACTGACATAGGTAGCTTTATCTTCAGCCCGGGAAAGAGTTCTTTTGCAATAATAGTAGTGTCTTTCAATGACATGGATTTTTCATTGGCAAGAATATACCTTTCGCCGTCCCGCCCTTTTTCAGCGGCCAGGTAACAGCCTTCAGCTACATCCTTAACATCAATCCAGTTAATGTTAATGTTTGTTTCAACCGGGACTTTTCCCTTCATTATCAGGTCAATTATATTGTATGATGTACTCAGAGGCTCAAAAGCGGTACTGCCGATCATGGCAGAGGGCAATACGGCAACAAGTTCAATATTTAATTTTTTTGCCAGTTCAAAAGCCAGTTTTTCGCCATCGTTCTTTGAGTTGTAGTACATATCCCTGCGGTCAGGGTTATAGCCGTTATCTTCTGTAATAGGTGTTTTAATGTAATTAAGCGCGGCTATAGAGCTTACATATACAATCTTTTTTACACCGGCTTCCGCTGCCGCTTCAATCATGTATCTTGTACCCTGTACATTAACATCATAAATTTCTTCCTTTGGATTTTTAGCCCACAATTTAAACACTGCGCCCACAGCATAAAAAGTATGAACGCCCTGCAGCGCCCTCACCATCGATTTTTTATCGGTCATATCTGCCTGCACCACTTCGCAGTCGAGCCCCTCAAAAGGAGCTTTATTGGAAATATTCCTTACTGATGCCCTTACAGGTATGCCTTTTTTTAACAGCAGCCTTACCAGGTTATTACCTAAATGTCCGTTTGCACCAGTAACAAGTGCCAGATTTTGTGTATTCATAATTTATTGTGTTTAATTATGAAACAAAATTCAATTTATTAATTGTAACGGCACTTCACAAATGTTACTTAATCAGCGGCCTGTGATTTTTTTCCTGATCCTGCTCAGGCTTTTAGGGTTCATCCCTAAAAATGATGCTATATATTGCAAAGGCACGTTATGCAATACGTCAGGGTGTGATTTCATAAAATGGAGGTAGCGGTCTTCAGCAGTTAAAGTGGCGAGTGCTTTAGCCCTGTTTTCGTTATATGACATAGACTGCTGGAAAACCCAGATACTGAAGTCTTTCAGGGCTGGGCTTTCGTTTATAATATAGTCCAGGTCTTTTTTACTGATGCGCAGGAGGTGGCACTCACTTATGCATTCCAGGTTTTCACCGGCAGGCACCTGATCTGAAAAATGCCTGTAGGAAGTTATAAAACCCGGAGGGCAATTTATATGTGAGGTAACTTCATTACCATCCTTGTCATAGCTGAATAACCTGATAAAACCTGAAACAACAAAATACAGATACCGGGGTATTTGCCCTTCTTCCTCAATAATCCTGTTTTTGGGATATAATACAGGTTCAAAATACGCTTCGCATAATGCTATATCCTCTTTATTAAGGGCTACACAGCTTTCAATAGTGTTTAAAAGGTTTTGTATCATCAGGAAGGCTATGTGTGGCTGTGCACTATATTCAAAAAAATTATCCGGTTACATAATAAAAGCTGGCAACCGGCAGCTTTTACCTATATCTTTACCATTTTCTTTGTTACAGAACCTTTGTCTGAGAGTATTTTAACCAGATAAGTTCCGGGACTTAATGAGGATACATCGAGCTGTGTAAGCGGCGCGTTACCGGTTACAACTGTAACTGCCTGCCCCAGTGTGTTATAGATTTCTGCCCCTAAAATGGGATAACCGCTTACATCTTCAATATGTAAGGCTGACGCAACAGGATTAGGGTATATTCGAAGGTTACCGGTAGTATATTCTGATATGCCGTTTGTACCCACATTTACTATTATATCGCAATTGTCACCCGTATATACGGTTACATTACCGCTAGAGTTATAATTTGTATATGCAAGGGCATATTGTTCATTATTATCAAGGCATATATGTGTCAGAGCCGGTAAATTCTCAAAAATATAGGCAAAATCCAACATGTCAGGATCGCTGCCTGAAACAAGATTGTTTTTTACGTTGATAGTGGTAAGGTTAGGGTTGTTACTACAATGCAGGGTTCTTAAAGCAGGGGCCAAGCTCGCATCAATAAGGGTTAATTGTGTATTGTCCAGATATGCCCTGATGAGTTCGTTGTTTGAAGTTAAGTTTATGGAAGTAATAGGGTTATGGCCTGCTTCAAGATAGGTAATCGCAGCAAGCGGTGTCATATCAAGTGTAGTTAAATTATTGGCCGCAATGTCCAGGTATCTTAAATTTGGCAAAATCACTGTGTTTAGCGAGGTAAGGTTGTTCCCGGCAAGAGATATTTCTTCTATAACATTTGGGTTTGGCAGTATGACACCTGTTAGTTGCGCATTGTTACAGGCAAGGTACTTAAGCTGTGTTAGCATAGACACATTTAACGTGCCGCCAACGGGATTATCAGAACACCACAAGTTTTTTAAATTGGTAAAGTATTGAAGCCCTTCAAAGGAAGTAATATCATTGCTCGTTGTAGTAATAGTATGTATCCTTAACCCTGTTACGGCCAATGCCTCACTTAATTCAATTTCCCCGTTACCATTAGCATCGGCTGTACTGTTGAAATTATTACCCTCAGGATTTAAGGCTACTGAATTGTTGCCCAACAGCCGAGCTTTAAAATTGGCATCAGGGATATTAACTATCTGCGCCGAAGCGGTAAAAGACAGAATGAAGAAAATGTAAGAGGCAAAGTAAAGGGTTTTCATACAGAATAAATTTGTGTTAATTGGCACAGTAAATATAAGGTATTAAAATATAAGTAGTTAAAGCGGCCTGTGTTAATTCTTACAAACCGGATAAAAAATTTTAAATTTGGCACATAAACAAGTCGCGAATGCAAGATAATATCTCACATATAGTCTCTAAATTGACCGCTATAACCGGTACTGAATATGTATTTACCGATATGGCAACCCGTACCCACTACGGCCATGATGAAACAGAGGATTATAACTTTCCGCCCGCTGTTGTGGTTAAGCCGGGTAACACAGAAGAGGTGGCTGCCATAATGAGGCTGGCCAACGAATATAAAATTCCTGTTGTGCCTATTGGCGGACGTACCGGCCTTAGCGGGGGTGCGCTCAGCATATATGGCGGCATCGGCCTTAGCATGGAGCGTTTTACCAAAATAGCCATTGATGAGAAAAACCTGCAGGCTACTGTTGAGCCTGCTGTAATCACTCAGGTTTTCCGTGAGGCAGCTTTTGAGAAGGGCTTGTTCTATCCTCCCGATCCCAGCAGCCAGGGCAGCTGCACCATTGGGGGCAATGTGGCCGAGAACGCCGGTGGTGCCCGCGCTTTAAAATATGGCGTGACCAAGGACTATGTGCTTAACCTTGAAGTTGTATTACCAACGGGTGAAGTGATATGGACAGGTGCCAATACGCTAAAAAATTCTACAGGGTATAACCTTACCCAGCTTATGGTAGGAAGCGAGGGTACGCTGGGAATCATTACAAAAATTGTGATGAAACTGCTGCCCAAAAACAATTATAATGTATTGATGCTGGTGCCTTTTTACAAAGCTTCGCAGGCATGTGAGGCGGTTGCTGAAATTTTCAGGGCAGGTATAGTGCCCAGCGCACTGGAATTTATGGAACGCGACGCTATTGACTGGACGCTGAAGTATGTTGAAGGGGTGAGCCTAACCATAAAAGATGAGGTGGAGGCGCACCTGCTTATTGAGGTGGACGGCAACTATCCTGATGTACTTTTTAGTGAAGCGGAAAAAATAATGGGCGTGCTGGAGCAGTTTGACATTGATGAGATACTTTTTGCCGATACGGAGGAACAGAAAAATGCCTTATGGAAAATGCGCCGTGCGGTAGGCGAGGCGGTAAAGTCGAACTCGGTTTATAAAGAAGAAGACACTGTGGTGCCGAGATATGAGCTGCCGCGCTTACTGCAAGGCATAAAAGCCATAGGCAAAAAGTATGGCTTCCACTCGGTTTGCTATGGCCATGCGGGTGACGGCAACCTGCATGTTAACATTATTAAAGGCAATATGAGCGACGAAAACTGGACAACTGAAGTGCCTAAAGGTATCCGTGAGATATTTGAGCTTACCGTTTCCCTAAAAGGCACACTTTCAGGGGAGCACGGCATAGGCTATGTGCAGAAAAACTATATGGATATAGCTTTTGGCCCTACACAGCTGCAGCTTATGAAAAGCATCAAGACTATTTTTGACCCGAATAACATCCTCAATCCCGGGAAGATACTGCCTGACTCTTACTAAAACTAACCTGGCCCGGCAGGCTTTTTAGCCTATATGTTTTGGGAGCAGCCGTTTCACCGCATTTTTGCCATGGTTCGTCCCGCTATTCGCTATATCTCCCGCCGCCATAAAGCGCGGCGGCGGGAGGATGCCGCTTCTATCGGGGCTGGCTGTGAACGTCAGTATACCTCTGCGGGCTGATTCCCTCCCCATTACATCCCCGCTGTACAGCAAAAAAATACCCCACCTGAACGGAACCGTATCAGATGGGGATATAAGCCTGTTAAAACGCTGTTACACAATTATCCACTCACCGGTAGCCAGCAGGCTCTCCGCCTTCTTGAACTTCATGGTTTCAGTTTTGCCGCTCATTACATGTTTGATTGTTACACTGTCATTGCGGTTGATTTTAGGTGCGTCCCTCACAATAGTTTCAGTTACCTGCGGGCGCTGCTGCGCGTTCCTTGCGGCTTCCTGGGCTTTGGCTGCCATTTCGTCTGTATTGAGTACCTCATCTTTAATTTCGCGGTACTGCTCCCTGCGTTGTGGCTGCCTTGCTTCCTGTATATGGTTAGGGTTGTTTGAGGGCAGGTCACCTTTAAACAGGAATGATAGTACTTCCCGGTTAATGCCGTCTAATGTTTTCCTGAAAAGGTTGAAAGCCTCAAACTTATAAATAAGCAACGGGTCTTTCTGCTCATGAACCGCAAGCTGTACCGATTGTTTCAGTTCATCCATTTTGCGGAGGTGCTTTTTCCAGGCTTCGTCAACAATGGCAAGCGTAATATTCTTCTCAAAATCACTTACCAGCGACCGCCCTTCGGTCTGGTATGCCTTCTCAAGGTCTGTAACGATATTCAGTGTCTTAATTCCGTCGGTAAACGGGACAACAATCCGTTCATACTGTCCGTTATTGTTTTCATAAACATTTTTTATCACTGGGAATGCTTCCCTGGCATCACGTTCATTTTTGGCATGATAGGCCTCAATTACCGCTTTATACACACGTCCGCTTATTTCCCTCTCATTTAGCTTCCCGAAGTCTGTTTCAGTTACCGGAGCGCTTATCGAAAAATAACGGATCAGCTCAAACTCAAAGTTTTTATAATCATTTGATGCTTTATTGGTTTCAGTGATTACCTCTACCGTATCATACATCATGTTCGCTATATCGACTTTTAGGCGTTCCCCGTGCAGTGCATGCTTCCTGCGTTTATACACCACCTCTCGCTGGGCGTTCATGACATCATCATATTCAAGAAGGCGCTTACGCACGCCAAAGTTGTTTTCTTCTACCTTTTTCTGCGCGCGTTCTATTGATTTGGTCATCATGGAGTGCTGGATTACTTCGCCTTCCTTCAGGCCAAGGCGGTCCATGATTTTAGCTACCCTTTCCGATCCAAACAAACGCATCAGGTTATCTTCCAGTGATACATAGAACTGGGAGCTTCCCGGGTCGCCCTGGCGTCCTGCACGGCCCCGCAGCTGGCGGTCAACGCGGCGCGAGTCATGGCGCTCTGTGCCCACTATGGCAAGTCCGCCCGCGGCTTTAACTTCAGGCGTAAGCTTAATGTCGGTACCACGGCCTGCCATGTTAGTAGCAATGGTTACCACCCCCGGCTTGCCGGCTTCGGCTACAATTTCAGCCTCTTTTTTGTGGAGCTTGGCGTTTAGTACGTTGTGCTGTACATTCCTCATTTTAAGCATACGGCTCAAAAGTTCGGATATCTCTACTGATGTGGTTCCTATTAGCACCGGCCTTCCGGCAGCCGCAAGCTGGCTTACGTCTTCAATAACCGCATTAAATTTTTCGCGTGTACTCCTGTAGATTTTATCGTCCAGATCCTTGCGGGAAACAGGGCGGTTGGTAGGAATCTCTACCACGTCAAGTTTATAAATTTCCCAAAATTCGCCTGCTTCGGTTACCGCAGTACCGGTCATACCGGCAAGCTTGCTGTACATCCTGAAGTAGTTTTGCAGGGTTATGGTGGCGAATGTTTGTGTTGCCGCCTCAATTTTTACATTTTCCTTAGCCTCAATAGCCTGGTGGAGCCCGTCCGAGTACCGCCTTCCCTCCATGATACGGCCTGTCTGCTCATCAACAATCATGATTTTGTTATCCATGATTACATACTCGATATCCCTCTCAAAAAGGGTATAGGCCTTCAGCAGCTGTGTAAGGGTATGGATACGCTCGCTCTTCACAGAAAAATCCCTGAAAAGCTCTTCCTTGCGCTCTGCTTCCTCATCCTTAGAAAGGTTTTGCCTTTCAATATTGGCTATTTCAGTACCAATATCCGGAAGGATGAAGAAATCCTTATCTGTATCCTGTGACAGGAATTTGATACCGTTATCAGTAAGTTCCACCTGGTTGTTCTTTTCTTCAATCACAAAGTACAGTGCCTCATCTACCTTATGCATATCACGGTTATTGTCAGCCATGTACTGGTTTTCTGTTTTCTGCAGTAGCTGCTTAACGCCTTCTTCGCTCAGGAATTTAATGAGCGCCTTGTTTTTGGGAAGGCCCCGGTGTACCCTCAGCAGCAGGAATCCCCCGTCTTTTGTGTTACCCTCGCGGATTAGCTTTTTGGCTTCTGCCAATACGCCGTTCAGCAACGTCCTCTGCAGGTTTACAAGGTTATCAACCTTTGGTTTCAGCTCATTAAATTCATGGCGGTCGCCTTCAGGTACCGGCCCGGATATAATTAGGGGCGTACGGGCATCGTCAATCAATACTGAGTCTACCTCATCTACAATAGCAAAATTATGCCTGCGCTGTACAAGGTCGTCGGACGAATGGGCCATATTATCCCTTAGGTAATCAAAACCAAACTCATTGTTAGTGCCATAAGTGATGTCGGCGGCATACGCTTTTCTCCTTCCTGCCGAATTGGGCTGGTGGTTATCAATACAGTCAACGGTAAGCCCATGGAATTCAAATAAAGGCGCTTTCCATGTGCTATCCCTTTTAGCAAGGTAATCATTAACTGTAACGAGGTGCACACCATTCCCGGTTAGGGCGTTGAGGTATAGGGGCAATGTAGCCACAAGGGTTTTACCTTCACCCGTCTGCATTTCGGCAATTTTGCCCTGGTGGAGTACTACGCCGCCAATAAGCTGCACATCATAATGTATCATGTCCCAGGTAATTTCCTTACCTGCGGCGTTCCATGAGTTAGCCCATATGGCATTGTCACCATCAATGGTTATGTATGATTTTGTTGCTGAAAGCTCCCTGTCAAGCGGAGTGGCGGCAACTGTTATTGCAGTGTTTTCCTTAAAGCGGCGTGCAGTTTCCTTAACCACGGCAAATGCTTCAGGCAGTATGTCCATTAATACTTTTTCTGATATTTCATAAGCTTCTTTTTCAAGAGCATCTATGGAAGCGTAGATATCTTCCCTGGCGTCAATATCCTCAGTTTTTTCTACTTCCTGCAGGTACGAGGCTATCTTAGCATCCTTATCGGCACGTGCCTCACGGATACGCTCTTTGAAATACAATGTCTTAGCCCTCAGTTCATCATGTGTAAGCGCTGCAAGGCTGCTTTCAAAAGATTTTATCTTATTGATAAGCGGTTGTATCGCTTTTACATCCTTTTGGGATTTGTCTCCCACGAAGGCTTTCAAAATGCTGTTTATCAAACTCATTATTTATGTAATTACTTGTATAGTTTATAACACGTACAAATTTAACCAAAAAAAAAGCCTCCCGAAGAGACTTTTTCATTGAAATCTTATTTTTTCCTAATATTCATCCTCGTTCCAAAGATAGTCTTCGTCTGTTGGATAATCCGGCCATATTTCTTCCATTGATTCGTATATCTCACCTTCATCTTCAATTGACTGAAGGTTTTCTACTACCTCAAGGGGCGCGCCCGTCCTGATGGCATAATCTATAAGCTCATCTTTAGTCGCCGGCCATGGCGCATCACTTAGATAGGATGCTAATTCTAATGTCCAATACATCTTCTAAACGATTTAAGTTTATGCAAAAATAAATTTTCTACTGAAAATGTCAAGTAAAATTCGTTTTATTTTTATTGAAAAAGTTAAGAACGTCTTTTCAGTGTTCAGTCATCCGTGTCCAGCGGGCAGTTGCCTATGTGTTAAATGACTTGGCTTACTGTAAACTGACCACTGAATACTAGTACTTCTCCGGTATCCATTTTACCTCGTCAGCCCCAAGGTCAAAGGACAACTTTCGTGCCAGTACAAAAAGATAGTCAGAAAGGCGGTTCATATAGGTTAAAACCATGGAATCAGTAGGCTCAAGCTCATGCAAATGTACCACAAGGCGCTCTGCGCGCCGGCAGACACAGCGTGCTATGTGACAATATGACACGGTGCTGTGGCCTCCCGGAAGTACAAAATGTGTCATCGGGGGAAGCGCTTCTTCCATGCGGTCTATTTCATTTTCAAGCAGTTCTATGTCAGATGCAGAAATTTTAGGTATGTTCAGCCGCTCTTTCCCGTTCTTCAGGAACTCTTTTTCCGGTGGTGTTGCCAATATGGCACCTACAGTAAACAGCCTGTCCTGTATCCGCTCAAGTATTTTTTTGTACATAGGGTTCATTTCCTGGTCCCGGATCAATCCAATATGCGAATTAAGTTCATCCACAGTACCATAACTTTCAATGCGTATGTGGTGCTTGGGTACCCTGGTGCCGCCAAACAAGGCAGTGGTACCTTTATCTCCTGTTTTAGTATATACTTTCATTATTTCAGATTTTAAAGTTCAGATTTTAGATTAGGTCTCACTCTTGCCCCCGTGAAATGAGAGCAGTCTGAAATCTAAAATCTAAAATTCTATCTATGTGGATTAGGATTAATAGTATCACTTTCAATTATGCCATCCCTGAGTCGTATAACCCTGTGTGCGTAGGCGGCTATATCTTCTTCATGTGTCACGAGTATTACTGTATTGCCGTTGGCATGAATTTCATTAAAAAGTTTCATGATTTCTATAGAGGTTTTGCTGTCAAGGTTACCGGTGGGTTCATCGGCCAGGATTATAGACGGTCGGTTTACGAGTGCCCTGGCCACGGCAACTCTTTGGCGTTGCCCGCCTGAAAGCTGGTTGGGCTTATGATCCATACGGTCGGAAAGCCCTACTTGTGTGAGTACTTCGGTAGCACGGGCGTTGCGTTCGGGTTTTTTATAACCGGCATATACCATTGGCAGTGCCACATTATCAAGTGCGGTGGTGCGGGGGAGAAGGTTAAATGTCTGGAATACAAAGCCTATTTCTTTATTACGAATTTCCGCTAATTCGTCATCCGGCATTTTGCTTACATCTTTGCCGTTAAGGATGTAGCTGCCTGATGTAGGGGTATCAAGGCAGCCCAGGATGTTCATAAGGGTTGACTTACCCGAACCTGAAGGCCCCATCAGTGCCACGTATTCACCTTTATTTATAGCAAGGTTGATTCCTTTTAGTACCTTTACTATTTCGCTTCCAAGTGGAAAATCGCGCGTAATTCCTTCTATATTTATTATTGTATTTGCCATTGTGCTTATTTGGAGGCTAAAAATAAGGAATTTTTATTTCAGAAGCAGAATTAAAAAACGCAAAATCCGTCAATGCCTAAAGAGGCAACCGGTTCCTTTGTACAGTGCAGCGGCATAACCAGGCCCGGCCATTTAGTCTAAATAAAATGTTAAATACTTTAGTAACCAAAAACCAGCCCGTCTGGAGTAAAAAATGGCTATGGGCAATCCCACTGAAACCCTGCGGTAGGATATTTTTTCTGTTTATAATCAAAGTGCCACCATTCGCCGTTATAAGGCCTGAAACCGGCTTTGGCCATAATTTTTCGGAGCATCTTCCGGTTTTTGAAAGCTTCACGCGGAATGCTGTCATTATCATATTCAGAAAGTTCTGAGAAATCATCAAAAGGGTTGCCCATGTCCAGCAGGTTTCCTTCCGCATCAGCCAGCGTAACATCTACAGCCGCACCACGGTTGTGGTTAGAACCTTTTCCGGGTGGCGCCACATAGCGCGGGTTGTTTACAATTTCATACATTTTCTTCTGGTAGCCATAAGGGCGGTAGCAGTCGTATATAACAAGCTTTACATCTTTGTCTTTGGCTATTTCATTCGCTTTTAAAAGCGCTTCAGCTACTTCAGGGCGAAGGAAACAACGTGCGCAGGGATAAATCTGCTGCTTCATAAAGTTATCAGCCGTGGCATATGCCATTTTATTAATGATACCCGAAGCCTCAAAATCGATTTCAGCCCAATCAGCAGCAGTTGTATCTGTTACCGGTATAAACCCGTTGCCGGCGTAAAACCTGACCTGTGGCCCAGAAACCGCCATAGCAGAACATAAAATGCCTGCCAAAGCTACCGCTAATATACCTTTAATGAGTTTCATGTATTACTGGTTGTAATACAAATATATACATTGATTGCATTATTGGTTCAATTCCCAATAAAAGAAGCCGTCTCAATACTTAAATTTTGAGACGGTTTTTTAT
>NZ_NOXV01000217.1 GCF_002251835.1 Flavobacterium cyanobacteriorum | reverse complement strand
CTCCCCGCCGCCCGCTTTCGCGGCGGGGAGATATAGCGGACAGCAGGTTGTGGTCTTGCCTGAAATGCGGAAGTTTCCTGCTCCTGATTGTTATAATGGATTTTTTTTAGAACAGTTCTAATTGCTGTCCGGGGGTGTCTTTGGGTACTTCTTTTTGCGCGTGGAATATTTCCATCATGCCAAATTGTTTATCGGTTATCTGCATGATGCCTACTTTACCCTTGCCGGGTAGTATGCGCTTGACCCGCTTGGTGTGGACGTCGGCGTTTTCGCGGCTGGGGCAAAACCGCAGGTATATGGAGAACTGGAACATGGTAAAGCCGTCGTCCAGGAGGTTTTTCCTGAACCGGGTTGCGGATTTGCGCTCTGGTTTTGTTTCGGTTGGCAAATCAAAAAATACGAGTACCCACATGCATCTGTACTGGTTAAGCCTTGAGTAATAATCGGGTTCCATATTGTTTAACCGGTACTTTCAAAGACCGGGTATAGTAGTTTCCTGCTGATGCCTGCATAGCACTCGTACAGGCTGTTGGTAGTGCGGCTCATGGCTACCATGAGGGGGCTGCGTTTTCCTTCTATGATGACGTCTAATGCGGGCAGTGTGAGCAGTAGGGCTTTGAGTTCCGGGGTGATTTCTTCGTGGTTGTGGTATTTTTGGGTGATGTCATAAACTAATGCGTCTACATAGATGCGGTAGGGTTCCATAATATCGTCTGCAAGGCAGAAGGCATTGTACTTGTTGCTGTGGAAGATGCCGACGGATGGCAGTAAGCCGCTACTGGCCAGGGCACGGGCGGTTACTGCGCGCAGGATGGCGTATCCGTAGTTGAGCAGGCCGTTGGGGGGTATTCCTTTTTGGTTTCGGCTAAAATTTGGCAGGTGGCTGAATAAATTCTGGAAGTAGTATGCGGCGGCTATGGCCTCGTGGTTTTCGGTGTCGCCGCTTTTTACTTCTTCTGCCCATCGTTTTATTTTTTTGCTGTCTTTGTTCCTTGCGGTGAGGTGGTGTGCCTGGTTGCTTATTTTGGTGCTTATGGTTTGCTGCCAGAGGTTTTTCTTTAGTGGTACGCTGGCATTGAGCTGGTGGCGGTAGCGCTCGGTTTGCTCACTGTGCCCGGTAAGGGGCTGCAAAATGGCGTTGGGCAGGTGTTGCTTATCGCAGGTGATTACTGCTGTTTTGTTTTCAATAAGTTTTGTGAGTACGCCGGTGGTAATGGTTATTTGCGGATGCTCCAGTACTATATACCCCAGGTCTTCTATAGGAAGGGTTACCGGTGGTTTGCCTTCATCGGGAAAGCTTACTACCAGTTGTTCATTTTTGGTACTAAGGTAGGCGGGGTTGCTGAAGAAGAGGGTTCGCTTGATCATGGTTTGAATTTTAAAAATTTACTATTACCTTAGAGCTCTGGTTACATTCCCCAACCGGTCAATATTTAGCTTTACGCAAACTTGCTTAATTTGAGTTCCATCAGTAGAATTTTGACTTTTATTATTTGATCCCATTTCATTGACTAAAATAGGTGATGCATAATGCACCGGTACACATTCTAGCTTATCCTGAGTAGTACTCACCATTTTATAAATTCTTTTAACCTGGCTTGTGCTTAGGCTATTAAAATCCACAGCATTAATGTTGTCCCTTTCTTCTTCTGTGGGGACATAAACCAAGTCATTAGGCGAAAGGCAGTATAGTAAAGATTCTCCTTTTTCATTGGTTTCGGGAACAGAATTTAACCCCTGCTTTTGTCTTTCAATAACTATGTTAAGCGGAACTGTATCATAACTGCGCTGACCATTTTCGCCCTGATAAATGGCAAAAAACAAGTTGGTTCCTTTAGCCGCTTCAACAAATTTATTTGCTTTATTGCCTTTCTGTCCTATACTAAACTTACTACCTTTTGGTTCATAAGTCCTTACTTTAAGAATTGGATGATGAAACTTACCGTTGTTTAATGCAATAATATTTTTATTCATTTCATCAATCCCTTCCGGCGTAAAAGCGAGCATTTCCGGTGCTATTTCTTTACCTTTCTCGTCAATAATACCTTTATATTGCTCAAGGTGTTTTAGCAATATTTTCTGGATACCTGTATCTGTAATGGTTTCAATAATGCGATTTTCATTGAATGACACATCTAAATTTTGACGAGTTGCCACATTGCCATTATCCCAATAATATATTTTCAGCCTGGAAACATTAAGGCTATTCCAATTGTTTTCGTTATCCTTAAAATACTTTATAATTTGTTTTTTATCATATTTTCTTTCAATTAGCTTTAGGATGTGTTTTCTTAAGCTTCTATCAACAATATCATTATAGTTATCTAAAGTAACACTTAATGATACTTCTTTAACCTTCCTTAGTTTGACAGCGCCTGAAACTGTGTCTTTATGCATTGACTTACGGATAGCCCAGCTGTCACCTTTAACTTGCTTTATAACATCTTTTTTTGGTTTACCGTCTTTGCCAATCCTCAGGTTTCCATGTTCATCTCTATAGCTTTGGTATCTGTTCACCGTCTTATTAATCACTCGCAGATTTTGCTTAAAACTCACTACAATGGACTCAAGGACATTTTTTGTATCTTGTGTAAAAGTTTCCCATGGTTTTATAAACTCTTTTGGTACTTCTTTTTCTTTTCTATCACCTGTCTGCGCATCAATATAGGATACTTTCACAAACTTCCTCAGCTTACGGTTAAGGTCGAAACGCTGGTTTGACTTTGCAAAAGTGTTATTTAACAAATTGATATGATCCCTTGTGGCACATGCAATTACTAATGCGTCAAGGGCGTGGTGGCGGTGGTCTATACGTTTTTTCTGGAAACCTTTTTGCAAGGCAACAGGCTGTAGTTCCGGTATAGGCTTCCCGTTCTTATTGGCGGCTATGAAACTCACACCCTCTGCAATATCTTTTTCTGTCCTTAATCGCTGCATCCGTTCAAAGCGAGGTAAAACAAGTTCATTCCACACATCGTTTAGTCCCCAGTCCTGCCTGAGTATGGTGGTTATTTGTCCGTTACCTGGTAGTACGTTTTTAGAATTTACTCCGTCATCATTAGTTTCTTCCCTAACGATGTTAGATAATATTTGCGAAATGAACTTACTTATGTAGCGAGTATCATTCATCTGCCGCTCTATCATTTTATCAGGTATTTCTTCCAGTAAAAGCTTACTTCGTTTAGCAAAGTTTTTGGAATAGTGCTCTTTTATAAAGGCTTTATATGCATCTTCAGTAAAGACAGTAACAGTATTGTTAAACCCTGTTTCAATTATTGTCCCCCCATGTTTTTTTATAAACTCAAGCCCAAGCTGATTGTCTTTTAATTTGTTTACAGCCGATTCACAAATTACTTTATTAGTAAAGCTATCGTCAAAATAGCGGCTTTGTGGTATTATGTGTTCTATCTCGTAATCATTGGTAAACAATCTGCTTAACGGGATAATCTGTCCTGTATAAGGGGAACAATATTTTTGCTCAAGCCAAAGCTTATAGCGTTGTAATTCTGATTTGGTAGGCTGGGCTGTTTTACTTATTTTTAAGATATCATCCGGAATGGGAATATTAGAATTTAATACCCCGTCTTCATAAATTTTAAGTGCTTCCTGTTGCATAGGAGAAAAAGGCCGAACGTTTTGTATGTTACTGTCCGATAACAACTCTGCCAAGAGTGCTTTTATACGTAGATTGGTATTTTCATTTTCCGACATTTTACCCGTAAGCCTTTTGCGTTCATCGGCGGTTTTTTTCATTTCGCGGCCAAGTTCCACATGAATTTCATCAAAAAAGTCTTTTTGGCCATTGCCGTATTTTATCCAAATATCCCTTACCACACGTAACGTTTCAGTAACCACCTGCTCTACTATAGGGTTGCGTAGTGAATGTTGCTTAAAATCCTTTAAAAACTGTTCAAGTTCTGCCACAGAGTTCCATTTACCGGCCAGTGCAGCCTCAGAATGCCTGTCATAAACCACATATTGTGCAAGCCATAGTTGCAAACCATTAAAATCATTTTCTTTATAAAGATGAATTGCTTTTTCACGGACACGGTTTTTAATATTCTCGTCATACTCACCTGTTATAATTTTTTCAATTCTGTTTTTAGTTTTGCTGTCAATAGCATTCCAGTCCCAGTACTTACCCAACCGCATTAGCGGTAATAGCTTTTTAATGGCTTTTTCTGAAAATGAACCATACTCACTTTTGAACGGGGGAAATTTTTTGAAGTTTTCTACAAATGACGCCTCATCTATATCATGCTTTCTTGCAAATGATCCTAACGCCTGTTCATATTGTTTTTTATCATTTACTGAATAGATAAGGTGCCAGAGTTGATATTCTATTTTAGGAGTAAGGAAACCATCCGGAAGATTAATAACTTTTTGAAACCGTCTCTTGATTTCAAAACCTGTTTCATTACAAGGATATTTTTTAGATTTATCGTCCTCTTTTTCTTTAGAATCGTCAAATACATAATTCCACCGGAATTTGGCTATTTCTTTGGCAAGTTCTTTATTAAAAGCGGCAGGTTTAGCCGATGGAAATTTTTCTTTTATTACAGGCGTTAGTAAATAGCCCAGTACATCTTTGTGGTTTACTTCTTTTTGTGTCATTAAAAAAGCAAACAGCTGCTCTAAATCCTCAGAAGTTTTTAGCAATGTAGATGTTACATCAGAATTATCATCTTTGTTAATGATTTTTAGGTTAAAAAGCCACTGCCAAACTCTAAATTCCTGGTACAGGGGATGTGATTTAGGCATTGCTTTCAAGTATTCTTTTTTCTCGACTGGATTTCCTTCTTTATCTTTTACTTTAAAAATACGGTACTCTAAAGTACAGTTACTCACAGATGATTTCTGGCTACGAAGCGGACGCTGATAAAATAGTATATCATCCACAAAAAGATGTATAAAATCTCTTTTACCTAGGTTTATACGATGTGCCTCATTGTTACGGTAGAGTTCCCTCACGCAGTCATCATAAAGTTCGTTTGTAAAGAGTTCAGGCTGTAGGGCAATCTGTTTTTTAAGGATAGCTATGAGTTCATTTTTATAAAACTGGCGTTCTATAGTGCGTACTAATTTACCCTTAATTTTTTGGGTTGGATTTTTTAATAGTTCATCATATATATACTCGCCAACTTCTTTTTCTGATTTGATAATTTCATTCTGCGTTTTAGCCTTAACTAATCCCCAGTCATCTGCACCGGGAGCCCTGAAACTTCTTTTTTCCACTCCATCTTTATCTAATTTTACAGAACCATCATGGTTTAATTCTGTAGTGACAATAAAATCGCGGGTTTTATTCTTCCAGTCTAATAAAGAAGTTTTACTGGAACGACGATATACCCAGCCATTTTCTAAAATTAGTGAATACCATGTTTCACCTTTTTTATTAGGTTCTTCATCAGCAATAACGTCAACAATTTCTAAAGAGTAGAAGGCCACTTCCCTATTCTTGTTTTCCTCGTCTTCCTCACCTCTCAACTGATAGTAGCCGCGCTTTTGATTAAAGTTCAAAAGTATCCAGGCAAGTTCCTCGCCACTTATTTTTTGTGTTAGTGCTTTTTTACGCAGATAAAAGATTGTCCAGTCATATGGCACTTTTTTACCATCTTTAATTATTTCAGGCTGTTTTTTTTTAAAGTCTTCAAGCATTTCTTCAAAAGCTGTCCGAAATATAAAATCATTATTATTATAAGCCAGCTTAGGTTCGGCATCTTTAATAAACTGCCCCAGCCTTTTTTGAAAATCAATCTGGGAAGCAAAATGAGGAGGCAAAAAATTCAGAACATTTAAAACCCGGTGCAGACGTTCCCTGCGGAGTAAACTGCGTTCCCGTAGATGTCGAATTCCCCTAAAACCAGTGCGCTCGGCAGTTTGTGAAACTGAATTACCTTTGCCAAATTCATCTTTTATATCCTGACTCATCGGGATGATTCTACTCCCTATCCCGAGTACTTTTCCCTGCATTTCATTATAATCATGATTTACCAAAGCCCAGCCGATGCTATTTGTGCCTAAATCCAATCCTAATATTTTTTTCATCTTACAAACATTTTGTTAAAGTTAAATATAAATTTAATTTTTTTGTGAGTCAAAACTAAATTTGTAATATTGCATTACATTTTGAAAGCAATTCACAATAAGGATTATTCCGTTGTGGAAAGTAAGGTTTACAAAGCATACAAATAGGAAACTAATATAAACACGAATACAGCCCCACAAAAGGGGCTTTTTTATTGATTTTATGTTAATAGATAGTTTGTTTTATTAGTTGTTTGTTTTGTACCTTTTTGTATCTTTGTTGTACCGTTTTACCATTGGCAAGGTACAAGGGGTACAAAATACAAAAGGATATGAGATACAAATGGAAACCGTCTAAAACCCAAAAGCGTGAATTTGCTGAACGTATGGCAACCGATACAGCATACAGCGAAGCATACCACCAACGTAAAGAGCAAAGAGCCGAAAAAAGGCGTTCAACTTCAAAGTTTGATTACCAAACAGCAGGGGGCGAATACATACCCACAGAAAGCCAAAATAAAGCAGCGTTTGAGTTGCTGAACCTCAACCCCACACCCGAACAAAAAGAAGCCTGTAATATGGTTTTGTACGGCTATTCATGTAAAGAGAAAGTACACCACGATTTTATACACCTCATCAATGAGTACATACGGAACAAAAAATAAAGTTTGTTCAGAGAGTAACAAAAGTAACTTTAGTAACTAAGCATAAAAGACAATGGCAACAAAAGTAAAATTAAGACAAAGGGCAATTTCAGGGAACAGGCAAAGTTTATACCTTGACTTTTACCCGGCTATACCACACCCCGAAACAGGCGAACCCACACGAAGGGAATTTTTAGGGCTATACCTATTTGATAAACCTAAAAACCCATTTGATAAGCAAAGCAATAACGAAACTAAACAACTGGCTGAAAACATAAGGGCGAAACGTCAAATTGAAATACAGGCAGGGAATTACGGGTTTCTTAATACAAAGCTGAAAGCAGAAACCGACTTTGTACAATACTTCAAACAGATAGTTGAAACTAAAACAGGCGGTAATAAAAACGGTTGGCAAACAGCCTTTAATTACTTTGAAGTGTTCACAGGTGGCAAACTTACCCTTTCAAACCTGAATGAAAACCTTTGTAATGATTTTCGGGAATACCTTTTAACAGCCAAACGCCAAAGGGGTATTCAGAGCGAACAAATTACCCAAAGTTCAGCCCGTGCCTATTACAACAAGTTCAAAGCTGCATTGAAACAGGCATACAAAAAGGGGTTAATTGAAAAGGATTTAAGCACCCGTATAGACGGCATAAGCGAACCCGAAGTACAACGGGAATACTTAACACTTGAACAATTACAAGCCCTTGTAAATACGCCTTGTTCTATTCCACTGCTTAAAAACGCTGCAATATTTTCAGCCCTTACAGGATTGAGATTTTCAGATATTTCAAAACTGGTTTGGAGTGAAGTACAATACAGCGAACTGGAAGGGTATTTTTTACAGTTCAGGCAAAAGAAAACCAAAGGCGTTGAGGTTTTGCCAATTTCAGAACAAGCGTTTAAACTATTGGGCGAACGCAAAGAACCCACCGAACAAGTATTTAAAGGTTTGATTTATTCAGCTTATTTAAACGTACACCTAAAGCAATGGATTTTAAGAGCAGGAATAACAAAGGATATTACTTTTCATTGTTTTCGCCACACGTTCGCCACCTTGCAACTTTCATACGGTACAGATATTTACACCGTTTCAAAAATGTTAGGACATAGGGAACTAAAAACAACACAGATATACGCTAAGATTGTGGACGACACCAAACGCAAAGCAGCCGACAAAATTAAATTAGATATGTAACCACTTAAAGCATAAAGGACAATGATAAATAGACATACTACATTATTTGTAAAAGATTTAAAACCAATTGAGTTTTGCGGTAAACCCGTTATGTGGCAAATGGATATAAACGGGGCATTTGAAAAGCCTTTTGAAACCAAACCCACAGAGGGCGAACACGATTTTAATACTTGTGAAGGTTGCCAAAAAACGCTTAAAGAACTAATAAAACGACTTACTGAAAAGTTTGAAGGAAACCATAAAGACGGTGCAAAACCTTTTCCATTTTGTTGTACTCATCATTCAGAACTTACAAAGCTAAAAGAGTTTAACAGGGCTGATTTTGTTGGCGTTCCTGAAATGGTTGCAAGGAAAATAATTTACACAAACAGCCATATCAAAAACAACCACCGAAGCGAAACATATTACAAGGATATAACCGATTACATTGATTACACCGTTGAAAGTTTCGGGCAAATGCCGGGTAATGCAGAACCGTTGTATTTAAGCGATTATTTCTTTTACATAACCGATTTACTGGAGCGAAATACAGAGGTTGAGAAAGGGCGAAAAAACAGGCTTTTAGAGTTTTTGAAAGCATACAGAACCCCAACCGAAACACCCAAAACCGATTTGAATGTTTTATACAGTACATATCAAAAATGGCTTAAAGTATTCCCGTTTGAAATTAGTTTTTTTTCAACCCTGAAACCACACTTTGAAAAGCAGTTACCAATATTGAACGGCAAACCTGAAACGAATAAATATACAGGAATTGCAAAAGTCAAAATGCACACCAAAGGCAGTTTAATTGATGTTTTGCTGAACCTTACAAACAACCTTTTAACGCAAATAAATACAACCACACTATACGAAAAGGGGCTATTGACTGAACCCCAAAAAATCAAACTGGAATTGGTTTTGAATGAAAGGAAAATGAAGCTGAAACAGGGCTATGTAAACAGTTCAAAAGATGAGGAACAACGGTACAGGAAAATATTAAAAGAATGGTTTGCAGACGAAAAAAGGTTTATTGATGAGGTTACACCAATTGTAAAAGCCTTACCACCTCAACCGATGATTGAAAGCCCTTTTAGTGTACTTGAATGGGCAACTATCTTTTATTATGCAGATGAAACAAAATTGCTAACTGAAAGTCGTTTAATTAAAACACGACTGGAGCAGTTTATGAGTAAACACCAAATAAATACAACTTTTGATAACTTCAAAACGAAGTATTACGAAGCAAAGAAGCGAATAAACGAAAAGAATGATTATCCGATAAACAAACTTGAATTGCTTATACCTTTTCTCAAAGAAAACTATAAACAGACGGTTACTAAAGTTGAGAATGATATAATTTTTTTAGAAGAAAACAAGCCTGAATATTAAGGGTTTACGTTTTTTATTTCAAAATGTAACTGTTATGTAACTGGTTACACCTTTTGTACTTGCCCCCATTGTTTAACTAAAATATAAATAACAATGGAACAAGTAGAACAGGTATTTTTTAACGTGCCATTATCCAAATTAGAACCAATATTTAAGCGTTGGATAAAAGAAGCACAAACAGAAATTCAGCCAACAAAGGTTGAACCCACCGACCAACCGGAACAGCTTTTAACCATTCAGGAAGCAGCCGAATTTTTAAGCCTTACAGTACCCACAATGTACAGCAAGGTATCAAAAGGCGAATTACCTGTAATGAAGCGAAGCAAACGCCTGTACTTTTCCCGTACTGAATTACTGGAATACCTTAAAGACGGGCGTAAAAAGTCGAACGCTGAAATTGAGCAGGAAGCCAAAGCGTATTTGTTGAACAATAAAAAAGGGCTGAACAATGGAAAGTAACCAACTGAACAGCCCTAAAGTCTTTTCGCATAAAGGACAAGGCAAAAGTACGCATTTTCAGGCACAAATGAAACGGGTATTTGCAGCCCTTTACAGGCAGCCCAAAACTATGTTAATGGTTTCTATTGAAACAGGCATTTTGAGGGCTAATATTTGCCGTTACGTTGCTGAATGGGAAAAAGAAAACCGTATTTGTATAGTACGGAAAGGCATTTGCCCAATTTCAAAACACCGTGCAGGGTTTTATACCACCAACCCCGATTTGTTCCCGGCTATTGTTGAACCTTCAAATACTGTTAAGCTATGAAACTAAACCCCGTATTTAATGACCTCAACAACCCGGCTACTACCTTAAACCACGTTGAGCAATTGAAAGGTAAAAATGAAGCAGCAACCCCACACGCTGAAATATTACACCAACTTATTGAACAGTTTGAGCCGTTGGATTTTGAAGTACTGGCGTTTCCACAGGCTGAAAAGTTACGGGAACAACTGGAAAAGGCAGCACCCGGAAGCGAACAGGCAAAGGATATACAAAAGCAGTTGGATAAACTAAAATTGAACCTTAAACATTATTTGGTTTTATCAATTGAAAACGCCTTACTGTTTGCTGAAAAAAACCGTTGGGGCTTATGCAAAAACCACGATTTTATTTACCTGTACAACGGTACATTTTGGGCTGAAATTGACAAAGAAACATTCCAAAAGTTTTTAGGCGAAGCAGCCGAACAAATGGGCGTTGCTAAGTTTTCAGCAAGGTTTTACCAATTTAGGGAACAATTATTTAAACAGTTCCTTGCAACGGCATATTTGCCCACACCCGAAAGCAATAAAGATACGGTACTGATTAACCTACAAAACGGAACATTTGAAATAAGCCCACAGGGTACGAAATTAAAACCGTTTGACCGTTCGGACTTCATTACCTACCAATTACCATTTGAATACAACCCACAGGCAAAAGCACCATTATTTGAAGCGTATTTGAATAAGGTATTACCCGACCCTGAACGCCAAAGGGTATTGTCTGAATATTTAGGGTTTGTATTCATTAAGCACGGGAGCAATGCACTAAAAGAGGAAAAAGCCTTAATACTTTACGGTACTGGAGCAAATGGGAAAAGCGTATTTTTTGAAGTTGTAAACGCCTTATTGGGTACTGATAATGTTAGCAGTTATTCATTACAGAGCCTTACAAATGATAACGGGTATTTTCGGGCGAAGTTGGCTAATAAGTTGGTAAACTATGCAAGTGAAATAAACGGCAATTTGGAAGCCTCAATATTCAAACAATTGGTTTCAGGCGAACCCGTTGAAGCCCGTTTACCTTATGGGCAACCATTCATTTTGAAGCAGTACGCAAAACTAATTTTCAATTGCAATGAATTACCCAAAGACGTTGAACATACAAACGCCTATTTCAGACGGTTTTTAATTATTCCTTTTGATGTTACCATACCATCACACGAACAGGATAAAAACCTACATACAAAGATAATTGAAAAGGAACTTTCAGGCGTATTCAATTGGGTATTGCAAGGGCTTAACAGGTTACTGGAGCAAAAGAAGTTTTCAGATTGTAAAGCAGCCCAACAAGCCGTTGAACAATACAGGATTGAAAGCGACAGCGTACAGATGTTTTTGAATGAAAACGAATACAAGGTTTCAACTACAAACGATATGCCTTTAAAAGAACTATTCAACGAATACCGAAACTATTGTATTGAAAGCGGTTTTAAAGCCTGTTCGTTGCGAACCCTTGCAGATAGGTTAAGAAATTCAGGCTACCAAACAGAACGCAAAGGATATGGAACAGCAGTTAATGCAGAGAAAAAAAGTTTGTTTTAGAAATACACTTACTACACTATCTACATTCAACCGTGTAGATAGTGTAGATAATGTAGCACGGAAAAGAAAAATATTTTTAGTGAAATGAATACAGAACACCGATACACTTTAGAAAAAGGCAGTAAAAAACACCATTGCCCCGACTGTAATAAAAAGACGTTTGTACTGTACATTGATACGGAAACAGGCGACTATTTACCTGAACAGTACGGACGTTGCGACCGTGAAAGTAATTGTTCGTACCACCTCAACCCGTATTTGGACGGTTACGCAAAAGCAATTTGGGAACAGGAACAGGGCAACCGTTCGGAATTACCGAACAATTGGAAGCCAAAACGAAAAAAGGCAATATCACAGCCCACACCTGAACCCGTATTTTTTGACTTTGAAACATTCAAACAAACATTACAGCCCGAACGCTATGAAAAGAACACGTTTATACAGAACCTATTTTACAGGGTGCAATTTCCCTTTGAAGTTGATGAGGTTACAAAGGTTATTCAATTATACCGATTGGGAACGGTTGCAAATGGTTACAGAGCAGGGGCAAATACTTTTCCTTTTATTGATGTAAAGGGCAATGTAAGAGCCGTTCAGGTTAAGCAGTTTGACGAACAGAACCACACCACAGGTACGGACTTTTTACACTCAATAATTGAAAAGCACCACACCCGAAACAATAAGCCGTTGCCTGAATGGTTGGAAGCATACACGAAGCAGGATAAACGAATTTCCTGTTTATTTGGCGAACACCTATTAAGCAAATACCACAGCAACCCCGTTGCATTAGTTGAAGCACCAAAAACAGCCGTTTACGGTACGTTGTATTTTGGTTTACCCGAAACACCTGAAAGCCTTATTTGGTTGGCAGTTTACAACAAAAGCAGTTTTTCATTTGACAAGCTGAAAGCATTGCAGGGGCGTTTTGTGTATGTATTTCCCGACCTTTCAAAAGACGGTAACACCTTCAAAGAATGGGAAACCAAAGCCAAAGAATACGAAAGCCGTTTACCCGGAACACGTTTTATATTTTCAGACTTACTGGAGCAGTTAGCACCTGAACGGGACAAAAGCGAAGGCAACGACCTTGCAGACTATTTAATAAAACAGGATTGGCGACTATTCAAGAAAAGGAACATTCAGGAACAAACACCACAGCCCGAACCTGAAAAAGTTACTAAAGTTACTAAAGTTACCCACCAACAAAACATTATTTTTTCACACGTTGCACCATTGCCCAAAGTTGAGGTATTCAAAACTAAACGAATTGAACAGCCCCAAAACTGGATCAATGATATTGCAGAACTTGAAAACTACTTTGCAAGTATTGAACTACCAACCCAACCCATAAAGCTGAACAGGTGCAGCACAATAACGGATTGTTCCTTATTCATAAAAAGCCACTTTGCCACCGTGAAAGCAAACAACGGCAAACGAACCTTTTTACCCTACCTGAACCGATTACAGGAATTGAAACAAGTATTAACCACAAATTTGAATTGATATGAAAACAAAAGAAATTGAAAGCCTTGAAAGCTACTTTAAAACA
>NZ_NOXV01000173.1 GCF_002251835.1 Flavobacterium cyanobacteriorum | reverse complement strand
TGGCAGGATTCGAACCTGCGACCTCCTGGTCCCAAACCAGGCGCGATGACCGGGCTACGCTACACCCCGAAAAAAGCGGAGAGACAGGGATTCGAACCCTGGCGACGATTGCTCGCCGACAGATTAGCAATCTGCTCCGTTACCACTCCGGCACCTCTCCTGCTTGCAAGGCATTAACCTTTTTTGCGGTTGCAAATGTAAACCTTGCATCTATTATCTGCAACTATTTTTAAAGGTTTTTTAATTTTATTTTAAAACAGGTTTTAAAATGATTAGCTGTCAACCCAATAGCAAAACGCTGGAATTATTTAATGCACTTCAGATAATTAACAAAATAATTTTCAGGAAAAAATTTACCTGAAACGGTTTCTGACTGTATTTCCTTTCTTATGGTATAATCCACTGTTTCCGTGCTGTATTTAACCCTCATTAGCGTTACGGGATATTTTTCAAGCTCCTCCATAGAGCCTTTGCCAAAAAGGAACATGCCCGACAGTATCCGCATATTGCTCTTGCTCTCGCTGTCATACATAAGGCTGGCACACTGCTCCTGCCCTACGCTTATAAGGGTGATGATTTTGCCATTGGTAAGCTGCAGGTAGATGCGTGATGCCTTGTCAAGGCAATAGGCTTTTGGAAAATCCTGGCTTTTATGCAGCAACTGGAAGTTTAGGACAGGAATACCTTCTGTTACTGAAAGTGAAAAGAATACAAATGCTGAACTGCCTGCAAATACTTTTTCGTACATGAGGTATTCGGCAGTTGATTTATATTCGTTTCCCTCTGTGTTGCTCACAGTGGTAAATTTACAATCCCCCTGTGCCCGACCAGGTATGCATATCCATAGCAATAATAAAGCTATAAGCGTTTTTTTCATTTATTTAATAAAGATGTTATAGATGATTTATTGTTTTTAGTAAGCTTAGTGAGTAAAAGTTTTAGAATCATACTACCTGCGGTAGCAGTTAAGATGCCCTATTATTGCTAAGCAATGTTAATAATTTATGATTAAACTCTTCTGTTTCATTATTAAGTGAAACAAAAAATTGTTGATCAAATTGTTCTACTTTTATGATAGCTTCCCGGATAATTTCCAGGCCATTTTCAGTTAGCCCTATAGCTTTAGCCCTTGTATCTGTTTCATGTTCTTTACGATGGATAAGCCCTTTATTTTGCAAAGTCCTTAAAACTGTAGAAGTTGTCATGGGGTCAATTTTAGTATGGGTAGACAGCAATATTTGTGTAACATTTTGTTTATGTAAAGTAAACCAATGAATGCTGGCAAGTAATACAAATTGAGAGTGTGTCAATTTATATTTGTTTAATGCTTTTTTTATTTCCCGTTGCCACAAGTTTGTTACTTGCCACAGTAGGAATCCCGTACTTTCCTCGGATTTTTCAAAAATAAAATCGCTTTTAGCCATCTTTATATTTTTTTTCTGCAAGTTCAATTAGTTTCTCAACTGCAACAGGAAGTCCAACTTTGATTTTGCCACCTATTATTTTTGAAAATAAAAAAGTCATAAGGCCTGTCATTATAACCCTGTGCGTAATTTCAAGTCCATCTTTAGTTTCCGTCATTGTATGGATAAAGTCCATTTTGCATAGCGGCAGGGAACTTCTGTCTGAAAATGACTTGAAGTTGGTACATTCAGTTATTTCAAACTTTGCTTTCGGTGCGCCTACTGGTTTTAAAATTCCTTTTGTTCCTGTTTGAAATTCTCCATAAAGTTCAGAGTATTCAACTTCTGCGTCCCATACATTCCAATTAGGAACGTCTGCCCAAAGTTCCCATATATGTTCTTTTGTCGCAGTTGTTTTTCTGTTTACTTCTATTGTCCACATGATAAAAAAAATTAAATATAATCACAAATATAATATGTTAACATATAATAAGCAAATATATTTTTAATACACTTATAATAGTAAATGGATTGTATGGATACAACTATGATTTAATGCAAATCATCACTATTTTCTCATTATTCATATTGGTAGTGAAAAACGCATACACATCTCCCCCGTCCTTTATTTTCCACTTTTTGCGAAGTTCTTCCACCGAAACAGGGAAATTACGCACCGTTATATTCATCTTCCTGCCTTCGGCATATCTTTTCATTTCTGATTTATTATAAAGTAAAACCTGTTGAATTTTAAAGCGCCTGCCGGGAAATTCAGTTACGGATGCTGATGTAAAGAGCTGCGAATGCCTGTGCAGCTTGCTTAAGCCTGAACTATGGCCGGCCGCATCAATCAGGCCTGATTTCATAATCGCGCTGTTGGGTTCATAGAGATACTCCTGAGGGAGCGAGTAATTAACAGTCACATCACTTCCGTAAAGCCCTGAAACAATGGTTTCATTATCTTTAACCAGGTTTACTGCATGTATTGCCGGCGTGCCTTTACAATCCTTTTCAAGCAGCCAGAGCAGTTCTTTTACTTCGTTGTTAAGGGCAACCACATGTATAGCTTTTACTCCTGAAAGCTCCGCTAAGCCTGCTGAGATATCAAGCAGTGGTGCAGTTTTAACCATTATATTGGCGCTAAAGGTAAAATAGGTATCCAGGAGCGCCGGTACATCAGGCAGGCAGTCGGCCAGCATAAAAACCTTACCTTTTGCACCGTTTCGCCTGGAGGGGTCAATATATATCCAGTCCCACTGCCTGTTTTGCGACTTAAGTATCCCCAGGCTGTCCCCCTGCATGCATGTTATATTACCTACTGAAAGCTGCCGGAAATTATGAGCCGCAATAGTCGAAAGCTCAGGGTCCAGTTCACAGTGCACAACTTCACTGCACTTTTCCGCAAAATACAAATCATCCACACCCAATCCGCCTGTCAGGTCAATAAGCCTTTCCCCGGAAACAAGCCGTGCTTTATACTTTGCCGTAGCCTCAGAGGATGTCTGCTCTACCGAAACTTTTGAAGGATATATAATGTTTTCGGCAGCAAACCAGCGTGGCAGTTTACCCTGTGCTTTTTCGCGGGCAGCTACCTGATTGAGTATCACTGCCCATTCCACATCAGGAAAGGGATTTTTCTGCAACGCTAACTGCGAAACAGGCTTCCCGGTATTGTCTTTTA
This sequence comes from Flavobacterium cyanobacteriorum, assembly GCF_002251835.1. Taxonomy (GTDB): domain Bacteria; phylum Bacteroidota; class Bacteroidia; order Flavobacteriales; family Flavobacteriaceae; genus Flavobacterium; species Flavobacterium cyanobacteriorum. Next base: position 9,598 of record NZ_NOXV01000173.1, on the reverse strand, counting down.
TAAATTGCTGTACTTCAGCATTTAAAACCGGGTGCTGCACTTATATATCTTTTGTGAGTACTTTTACTATCGGGTTTCGGGGCCAGAATTCCTTTGCTACCACTTTCATGGCAGTATAAAATGGTACGGCTATGATCATGCCCAAAACCCCGAATATAAAACCACTGGCCAGGATAACAATAAATATCTCCAGCGGGTGCGAATTGACACTGTTAGAAAAAATCAGCGGGGCGCTGAAATTATTATCAATAAACTGGGCGGCACAAAAGCCAATAACTACCCATAACGTAGTAGTGAGCATCTCGCCCTGGGTTTCAGGCCCCATAAGCCCCAGCATGGTAAGAACTGCTACCAATACTGTTGCTATGATAGGCCCCACGTATGGTATAATATTCAGCAATGCAGCAATAAATGCAATGATGAATGCATTTTGCACCCCGAAAATAAGCAGCACAATAAGGTACATTACGAATAGTATCGACATCTGTACAATCAGCCCTATAAAATAACGGCTAAGGAGGTAATTAATCTTGCGAAGGGAGTTCAGTATCTTTTCCTGGTGCTTTTCGGGCAGTACTTTTTTGGCAGCCACCGTAAACATTTTCCTGTCCTTTAGGAAAAAGAAGGTAATAAACAACACGGAGGCAAGGCCAATACCGAAACCGCTCAATATACCCAGCAACGAATTGATAAAGTTGGGAATGAAATTAAAATCTATCCTTGAGGTAAGGTTAGCCTGCTTAATGAGCTTTTGCGCATCTATATTATGGCCCGTAAAATAACTGTTTACCTGGTTTACCAGGTTGTTAAAGTCCTGCTCCAGCTTTGCCGTGTCTAACAGGGAGAGGTTTTCACTCTGCGTTACAATGAGCGGCACAAACAGCATGATAAAACCGGCCAGCAGGGAAAGAAAGAAAACAAGAGTTACCACAACAGCTACGGTGTGTGGAAATTTAAGCCGGCGCTTCAGGAAATAAACTACAGGGCTTGCAATCATGCTTACAATAAGCGCTATAAAAAGGTATATTATAACCGACTGTATTTTATACAGAAGCCATAGAAGTATAAATATTCCGGCAGCCATTAAAAGCGCCCTGATAATTCCGTTGGCTATTGTTCTTGATGTTACCATTTGACGGGTGTTTGCTTAACCGAATGTATGAAAAAAATTACGAACACGTATGGCTTTAGTACAAGATTAAGAGAAAACAGGCCGTGAGTATCAAATCTAAATTCAAATTTTAAACCTGCTGTTAAAGTGATTTTAATTATTAAAAGCGTAATTAATAATATTAGCTCCCATTTTCAGGGCTTTTTCGCGTACTTCGCGCGGATCATTGTGCACTTCCTGGTCTTCCCATCCGTCCCCTAAGTCAGTTTCAACAGTATAAAGCAGCACCAGCCTGGCCTCAACAAAAATGCCGAGCGCCTGCGGCGGCTTATTGTCATGCTCATGTATCTTTGGTATACCCGAAGCAAAAAGGAACGGCCCCTGGAAAATTTTATGTGATACCGGTACCGGTGTCAGTTCCTTATCAGGAAATATCTTTTTGATTTCTTTACGGATGAATTTATCCATACCGTAGTTATCATCAATATGCAGGAATCCGCCGGAGGTAAGGTAATTCCTCAGGTTAATTACATCATTATCGCTAAAAACCACGTTCCCATGCCCGGTCATATGTATAAACGGATAAGAAAATATATCCGGGCTGCCGGCCTCGACAGTAGCGGTTTTTGGGTTGATCTTAGTGTTTATGTTCTGGTTGCAAAACCTGGCGAGGTTAGGCAGCGATGTAGGGTTTCCGTACCAGTCGCCCCCGCCTGAATATTTCAGCACCGCTATTTCCTGTGCATTAAGCAATACGGGGCAAACAAGCCATAGCAAAAACATCTTTCTCATCAGCATCATTCTCTTTATCATACTTTTAATTCCTTATATAATGCAATTATAAATTTACGGCTTCACGTTTTGCGGCTTCAAAATCCGCTATTATTTCCCGTACAATCTCAGCTGCAGGCTTAATATCATTAATAAGCCCGGCTATCTGCCCTATTTCAAGCTCACCTTCCTCAAGGTCGCCCTCAAACATTCCTTTTTTTGCCCGTGCGCGCCCAAGAAGCGCTTTAAGGTCCTCAACGGTAGGCGATTTTGCGTACAAAGCCATAACATCATGAAAAAACTTGTTCTTTATAAGCCTTACCGGAGCAAGCTCTTTTAATGTAACATGCGTGTCGCCGTCCTGCGCCTCAACAATAGCCTGTTTAAAATTTTGGTGGGATGATGACTCTACTGATGCTGCAAAACGGCTTCCTACCTGTACACCGTCAGCGCCAAGCACCATGGCCGCCAGCATACCCCTCCCTGTAGCGATGCCTCCCGCGGCAATAAGCGGTATGGTAAGCTTTTCCTTCACCATCGGGATTAGTGTAAAGGTAGTGGTTTCTTCCCGGCCATTGTGACCGCCGGCTTCAAACCCTTCGGCTACTACGGCATCTACACCAGCCTCCTGCGCCTTCAGTGCAAATTTTACGCTGCTTACTACATGTACCACAGTAATGCCTTTTTCTTTTAAAAAGGGGGTCCATGTTTTAGGATTTCCGGCAGAAGTGAACACAATATTTACGCCTTCATCTGCAATAATATCCATTATTTCCTCAATGTTGGGATATAGCATGGGCACATTAACCCCAAAAGGCTTATCGGTAGCTTTTTTGCATTTCTGTATGTGTTCACGGAGTACTTCCGGGTACATGGAACCTGCACCAATAAGCCCCAGCCCGCCTGCATTGCTTACGGCGCTTGCCAGTTTATAGCCGCTGGCCCATATCATTCCGGCCTGTATTATAGGATACCGGATGTTGAATAATTGTGTTATCCTGTTCATGTATTACTGCTTAACGAGTTTTCCAGTTTTTAGTATACCGCCTGCCTCAATCCTGTAAGTATAAATGCCTGTGGCTATACCTTCTGTTGCAACTGATGCCTGGCTGCCGGCTAACGGCTGTTGCAGCACCAGCTGTCCAAGGGTATTAAATAAAATTATAGTAGCATTTACTGTATTTTGCGGTAAAGCAATTATAAGGGTATCCGTAACAGGATTAGGATATATATGCACCCGCCCGGGTTCAGGCTGTTCTGTCACTGTAGCACTTTGCAGTGCCTGGGCAAAATCAGGTACACCATACCCATACTGCATATCAGGGTTTGTATAGCGGTCAGCCGACTGTTTTACTATCTGCAATATCTCGCTGTTGGTTTTGCCCGGCAACGCCTGCCACAGGCAGGCTATAAGCCCTGCCACAATTGGCGCTGATATCGAAGTGCCGCTTGCGGTTATGATACTTCCGTTAGTATCAGCAACTACCGATCCTACACCCTGTGCTACAACATCGGGTTTTATGCGTCCGTCAGCGGTAGGGCCTATAGAGCTGAAAGGAGATATAACTTCTGTGGCATTTACTGCCCCAACTGCGAGTATATTGTAAGCATCGGCCGGCGGTGTTATATAAGGATTGGCAGTATTGCCCGAATTGCCACCGGAATTTACAAGCACTATTCCGCGTGTAAAGGCAATGTTGGCTCCCCTTGTAATAAAAGCGGTATTTCCGTTAAGGTCGGCATTGGTATAGCTGTAGTTGGGATTATCATAACCAAAATAGCCTAATGAAGTATTTATGATATCTACACCCAGGCTGTCAGCCATTTCTGCTGCTTCAACCCATAAAGATTCTTCCACAGGGTTTTCGCTGGCGCTGTTTTCGGTTATAAATAAGTAATAGCCGGCATCAGGCGCGGTGCCTACAAGCTGCCCTTCCACAAAACCTGCCATGGCTGACAATACATAAGTACCGTGGTAATGGCCCGTGTAAAACTCAGGCGAACGCTGCACAAAGTTATAGCCGCCTAAAATAAGGTTATTATTTTGGAGCCTCTGGAAAGGCTGCGTGGTATTAACCCCGGGGAACCCCGCATCCATTACGGCTATTATTTTACCGGTACCGGTATAATCCTGCTGGTGCAGCACCTGCCCGTTAAGCATCTGTACCTGGTTAGCCGAAGTGCCGTAAGAAAAGGTGGCAGATACATCCAGGTTTTTAGTTACAGCCTGTTGTTGCTGTGCCTGTGCCGTACGCGAGTTAAGGGAGTTGTCGGCAAAATCTACTGCCTCCACAAATGGCAGCGCCAGCAGGGCGTTTATATCAGCCACTGTGCCACGTATGTGCAGTGCGTTCATCCATTTTGATTGTGCCATAACCGTGATTCCTGGCGAAGCCGTTACCTGGTCAATATAAGGCTGGTGTATGGGCACATCTTTAGCGTCAAGAGCTATACCCTGGGCCGCCCGCCTGTTCAGTGCGCGCTGCGAAAGCATTTCAAGCGGGTTATTCAGGTAAAATTCCGCCTGGGGCTTATCTGTGAAATAAACCCACGCGTCTTGCTGGGCAAAGATATTGCCGCACAACAAAAGCAGATAAATGCAAATCAGGCGCATATAAGGATTGTATATGTTAAAGCCATTCCAAATATACAAAACATGCGCAATTTAAGATACACCATACGGGCAAACCTTTTATTTTTGCTTCTTTACAATCAAAACCCATGCATTATATAGTCCTGAGCATTATATGCAGTGTATCGGTAGGTATTATCTTTAAGTTTACCCGTCGCTACGATACTGCCGTTACACAAATAGTCGCCTGGAATTATGTTTTTGCGCTGCTTCTATGCTACCTCTTCTTCCGGCCTGAGCTGAAAATTAGCGGCCTATTTGCCAACTGGCCCATTTATGGTGTTATGTCGGTGTTACTACCCTCCATTTTCCTTTTGATGGCAGCTTCCATAAAATATATGGGCATTGTAAAAACTGATGCCGCACAACGGCTGTCGCTTTTTATACCTATACTTGCGGCCTGGTTCATTTTTGGGGAGGGCTTTAATAAATTGAAGCTCATTGGCCTTGCCATAGGCTTTCCTGCCATACTGCTTATATTTTTGCGCCATGATACCAATAACAGCAATAAATGGCAATATCCTGCCCTGGTGCTTTTAGGTTTTGGTGTTATTGATGTACTCTTTAAGCAGGTAGTGCGATCCGAAGTTCCTTATACCACATCGCTATTCTTTGTTTTTTGCGGCGCGCTTGCAGTGGCTACTGGTATAGTTTTGTTCCAGCTGGCAGTAAATAAGGCTGCTTTTGGCCTTATAAATCTTACCTTTGGTGCACTGGTTGGTATATTCAACTTTGGCAACATACTCTTCTACATGCTGGCACACAAGGAATTTGCCCATAACCCTTCTACAGTATTTGCCTCTATGAATATGGGTGTTATAATACTGGGAAGCATTGCCGGAATATTGATTTTCAGGGAAAAGATGTCGCGGCTTAATTATACCGGAATTGCAATGGCACTGGCAGCAATAATCTTCATAACACTTTCACAAATTTACGCCTCATAGTTTAACGAAAGGTTTACCGGGAGCATAATAAAATCATTTGTACCTTTGCGCAAAACCATCCTACATCAATGCTCCAGCAGGCTTTTACGCGCTATATCAATAACTTCCGGGGGTTTAGCCGTGAAGTATGGATACTCGCCGTTATTACCTTTATTAACCGCGCCGGCACCATGGTGCTGCCGTTCCTTTCCAAATACCTCAAGGAGGACCTTCACTTTTCATATAGCCAGGTAGGCACAGTAATGGTTTGTTTTGGTTTTGGCTCCATGATAGGCTCATGGCTGGGCGGCAAGCTTTCTGACAGGATAGGATTTTACAGAATCATGGTGTTCAGCCTTTTTACAAGCGGGGCCCTATTTTTTGTAATACAATATATAAGGTCGTTTGAGGGGATGTGCATGGCTATGTTTAGCATCATGGTGATTGCCGATATGTTCCGCCCGGCCATGTTCGTTTCGTTAAGTACCTATGCAAAACCTGAAAACCGCACCCGTGCCTTTACGCTCGTAAGGCTGGCTGTTAACCTGGGCTTTGCTGCCGGCCCTGCGCTTGGTGGCCTTATAATCCTGGGTATTGGATACAGGGGGCTGTTTTGGGCTGACGGCGCATCGTGTATCATCTCGATCCTTATATTCAGCCTGCTGGTAAAAGAAAAGAAAAAAGAAATTACGGACAGGCATCTTAATGATGATGCGCCACAACGTTCGGCAATGAGAGATATACCTTTCCTGTTGTTCCTGTTCAGCAGCTTTACTACAGCGTTTATTTTCTTCCAGTTGTTCACTACATTGCCTTTATACCACAAAGAATGGTACGGGCTAACAGAAGTCCACACCGGCCTGTTGATGTCGCTGAACGGGTTGCTGATATTCCTGCTTGAAATGCCTATAGTTGGTTTTTTTGAACGGAAGAACGTACAAAAAGTAAAAATCATCCTATGGGGTGCGCTGTTCATGGCCATAAGCTTTTTTGTGCTCCTTATCAATGTGTGGGTTGGCATCCTGCTGGTCAGCCTTATCTTTATGACAATTGGTGAAATGTTCTGTTTTCCGTTTTCCAATTCCTTTGCCATGGGGCGTGCGCCTCGTGGTCACGAAGGCAAATACATGGGCTTGTATACCATGACCTTTAGCCTTGCCCATATAACCAGCGCTAAAACCGGTATGGGCATTATTGCTTTAAAAGGCAATGTAGGCGGCTACCAGGCCAACTGGCTGTTTATGGGTGTGGCCGGTATGCTGGCCGTTGGCGCGCTGCTGCTGCTCCAGAAAATGCTCATTAAAGAAAATTCCTGATTTTTTATCCTTACAGCACAATAATAAACTAACATTTTAGTTATATAACTACAAAAATAGTTGTGAAACTAAAAAATTAGTTTTAACTTTGGATTATCAATTAATAAGCCATGCAAAAATTAACGAACAAGGAAGAAGAGATTATGCACATTTTATGGAAGCTTGAAAAAGCATTTGTAAAAGACGTGCTGATGGAAATTGAAGACGACAAGCCACATTACAATACCCTGTCAACCATTATACGTAACCTCGAAGACAAAGGCTTCGTGTCGCATACGGCCTATGGCAACACGCACCAGTACTATCCTGTAGTAACCAAAGAAGAATACCGTAAAGGCTTTATGAACAGTGCTATAGCCAATTACTTTAACAATTCCTATAAGAGTATGATATCTTTTTTTGCAAAAGAAGAAAAAATCAGCGCTGAAGAGCTACGCGAAATACTGGATATGATCGAAAAAAAGAAATGATATGGAACATTTCATCTTATACCTGGCAAAAGCGGCGGGACTAACCAGCCTGTTTTTCATTGCCTACTACCTATTCTTAAGGAAAGAAACCTTTTTTACAGCTAACCGCTGGTTCCTTATGGCAGGTATGGCAACATCGGCACTGCTGCCGTTAGTCGAATACACAAGAATTGTATGGGTAAACCCTTTGCCACAGCAGGCACACCGGGAAATTGACATAAATCATCTAATGATGATGCAGGACCGCATGGCAGCATCACCTGCAGCCGAAGCTACTCTAAACATAAACTGGTTTGATGTAGTGGCAGGTATTTACATTGCGGGAGTTGTTTTTTTACTGATCCGGTTCCTGCTTGATATCCTGTCGCTGAAGCGTATGCTTACAACCAATGTAATCATAAAGGATGGCCGGTACCTTCTTGTTGATTCACCAGCAATAAAGACACCCTTTTCGTTCTTTAATTATATTGTCTACAATGCATCGGCACTACGCCCCGATGAACTGGAAAGCATTATCAGCCACGAAAAGGTTCACAGCGCCCAAAGGCATTCGGTTGATATGGTAGCAGGGCAGCTGTTCTGCATTGCCTTTTGGTTTAACCCTTTTGCATGGGCTTATAAAAAATCCATATCACAAAACCTGGAGTTTATTGCCGATGCTGTGGCAGTAAAACAAATAGCCGATAAAGAGGCCTACCAGAAGATACTCCTTAAAATTACGGTTCAGCCGGAATGTATAGCAATTACCAATCATTTTTATCAATCATTAATCAAAAAGCGAATAGTTATGTTAAACAAAAAACAATCAAAAAAACGGAATTCATGGAAGTATGCCATTGTACTGCCGGCGCTTGCGGCTTTTATGCTGCTGTTCCAGGTAAAAGTTGTGGCACAGGAAAAAGAAGCTCCTGAAACAAAGGTGGTAACCAAAAGCAAGGTTAAAATTGCCGTTGAAGTGAACAAAGACACCAAAGACGAGGAACTACAGCAGGGAAGTAAGGTATTTAAGGAAGAATTTGATGCTGATGTTAATTTCCAGAATATTACACGCAACCAGAAAAACGAAATTACCGCGATAAAAGTAACGGTTAAGGACAAAACACAATCTAAAGTATATGAGGTTGCGGATACCGAACCCATTGCACCTTTTACTGTAGAAATGGAAAAAGGCAGTACCACAGGCAAGAACAGCATTATATTTGGCAGCCCTGACCGGATAAGGATTGCCGGTGCCGCACGCCTGATGCGCGAAGGAGATTCTTTAAGAGGTAAGAGATTACTAAAAAGCTATACCAATACTGATGATGTTATCATTGTACCCCCGGCACCGCCTGCACCCGGCGCACCGGGGATGGTTCCGCCACCGCCTCCAATGCAGGGTAATTGGTCATTTAACGGCATGAAGATAGGCGATACCGACATGCTCGTAGTAATTAATGGTATAAAGCAAAAGAAAGGCGAGCCGATAAAACTGCCGCTGGACCAGGAGATTGATGAAATAAATATTTTGAAGGATAAAGCTGCCAAAAAGAAATATGGCAAAGAAGGCCGTGACGGCGCAGTTGAAATTATTACAAAAAGAGGTGGTATTAGCATGATGATGAGGTATCCTCAGGCATTTACTTATAATATACCTGAAGATGGCGAAAATGGTGGATTTGATATTGATAAACTGATACTGGACCTTACTGACAATCTTAAGGAAATGCAGATTTATAAGTATTCAGACAACATGTCACCGGAAGAATTGGAGGATTTACAGGAAAAACTTTATCGTTCGCAGGCTGAAATACAAAAAGCCATGGAAGAAATGCAGTTTGGGCTTTCAGGAGATAATCTTTCTAGGGAAGAATTAAATGATGTAAAAAAAGAACTCCGCGAGGCAAGAAAACAAATGATGGAGAGCCGTAAAGAACTTATGGAAGCAAGAAAAGAAATGATGAAAGCAAAGGAAGAAGCTTCCGGTGAGAAAGCCAAGGCAAAGGCAAAAAAAGTGGTTTACAAAAGAGCATAATCACAGAGAAGGCTTATTTGTACTATATAAAATAAATAACAATTTATTAGGAAAAGGCGGTAGTGTAAATCCCGCCTTTTTTATACTTTTAGTGCAATAAACCAACAGCTTATGTTTAAAATACTGGCAAAGATAAACCGTTGGCTGCTGCCAAGCTATACCAGGCAACAGCTTGACCTGAGTAAGGCCACTAAACTGCAGAAAGCCATTATTGCATGGAAATATTTTGTAACTACAAGGGCGCTGGGTCAGAAAACCAGTGGTGAATAAATATCATACCCCCGGAGTTTTTCCCTTCCGTTAAGGAATGATAGGTAGTATCTCACTAACTGTGTAAGTATAAAAATAATGGGGTTTT
>NZ_NOXV01000185.1 GCF_002251835.1 Flavobacterium cyanobacteriorum | reverse complement strand
TTCATTCAAAACAGACAACTTTTTTATATCGAACTCACGTTAATTAATATGCTTGATGGTACAGCACTTGATGCCATAGTAGCCAAACACAAGCCCGACTTTATTGTGCCTGAAATAGAAGCTATCCGTACAGAGCGTTTTTATGAATATGAAAAAAAGGGGATAACAGTGGTGCCATCGGCCAAAGCGGCTAACTTTACCATGAACCGTAAAGCCATTCGTGACCTTGCCGCTAAAGAACTCGGTTTGCGAACGGCCAACTACCGCTACGCCACATCAGCGGAAGAATTGAAAAAGGGAGTGATGGAAGTTGGCATGCCCTGCGTTGTAAAGCCACTGATGTCTTCCTCAGGAAAAGGACAATCCACTATAAAATCAGAAGAGGATATTGAGAAGGCTTGGCAGTATGCCGTTGAGGGTTCCCGTGGGGACGTTGTTGAGGTTATTGTTGAGGCGTTTGTGAAATTCAATTCGGAAATTACATTACTTACAGTTACCCAAAACAACGGCCCCACACTGTTTTGTCCGCCTATAGGCCACAGGCAGGAGCGTGGCGATTACCAGGAAAGCTGGCAGCCGGCTAATGTATCTTATAAAGACATAGCCGAAGCACAGGGCATGGCGCGTAAAGTTACCGAAGCCTTAGGAGGAGCAGGATTGTTTGGTGTAGAATTTTTCCTTGCGGATGAAGGTGTTTACTTTTCTGAACTGTCGCCCCGCCCTCATGATACCGGTATGGTAACACTGGCAGGGACTCAAAATTTCAACGAGTTTGAGCTGCACCTGAGGGCTATATTAAGCCTCCCCATAGCTGAAATAACTTTGGAGAGAGCCGGAGCCAGCGCTGTGATACTTGCCTCGGAAAATAGTGATAACCCAACATACACTGGGCTTGAAACTATAGCGGCCCTGCCCAAAACAGATTTCAGGATATTCGGTAAGCCAACCTCAAGGCCTTACCGCAGGATGGGTGTGGCGCTGGCATATAATGCCGTGGGTACACCTGTTGATGAAATAGTGGAAAAGGCAAAACACGCGGCTGCGGCTGTTAAGGTCCAATAAAAAAGTAAAGTCTGCCTCTTTGAGGCAGACTTTATTATCTTTTTCCTAAGCTCCTGTTGTCAAAGCTGGAAACATCAATAACTTCACCATTATCTTCGTCAAACGATATGGTTATACTGTCACCCGCTGCAGTAACCGGCAACTCATTGGATATCTGGCTTGAGCCTATAAAAATCTTGGGGTTGCCGTTCACGGTAAAATAGTAAAAGCTGTTGCCGTTTTTAATGTCGCTTTGTATCCTGGCCACTACAGTTTTCAGGGTTGTCCTGTCTGATTGCTTGTTGGGGTTTATCCTGTTGCCCGACATATTAAAGACATTTTTGTATGACATGAGCGTTTCCTGCATGGTATTGCCAACCCCAACTATGGTATAATCGCCAATGGCTACCATGGCATACATTTTTACCAGCCCTGCATCATCCTTCAGGGTCATTACATAGGTTGGGATGTTATTTATGGTATAAGGAACAGGTAATGATGCCCTGTATCCTTTCTCCTGTACTTTACCTTCCGCAGAAGTTTGGGCGGCATATTCGGTAGCGCCGCTTTGTTTGTAGAGTGTTGCCTCTTTTGTTCTGGTATCAACCAGTATAAAGCCCACAGCAGATTCGTCTTTTCCGACTGAAGATACACCCGTGTACCAGTAGGATTTGTTGTCTTCACCATACACCAGGGTAAGGTCTTCTGTGGTCACCAGCTTGTCTTGGTTCGAAAAATTGAAATAGCCATGCACATATTCGCCCCAGTCATCAAGCTGTTCCGATATAAATTCTTCGGGTTGTATCCTGTCTATCCATTCCGGTGTATCTTTAATATTATATTCCTTGATATTCCCTGTTGCGGCATCAACAACCACAACACCTGTGGCGTTATCGCCGGCAAAGCCTACTTCTTTTTTATACTTGGTTACCACCCAGAAAGGGTTCCCTTCGTCATCTATTTCAAAGGTATAATCGTCAAGCCCGGTGGCAGCATAGCCGTTGAAGTACAGGTGCCGTTCAATAAAACTGCCGAAAAAGGCATTAGGCTGGTATTTTATTGAAAGCTGCCTGCCATTAACCTTCTGTACCAGTTTAACATCACGCTCATTAGTGGCAGAAACCATCACATATCCGTCAGTGCCTTCGCGGTTGTTCAGCCACTTAAAGAAGCCGGAGTGAAGGAGCGGGGCCACCCAGTACAGTTCCCCGTTCACTTTTTGTATAGAGAACCTCCCAAGCTCGGTGCGGCTGCCCAGCGCAGGCTCTGAGCCCATTATTTTTTCGCCAAGAAGGTGGGCGAGCTCCTGGTCAACCACTCGTACCCTGTTTACGGATAGCGGCGCTATGTGGTTTGACATTTCAGTGCCATTCTTTACATTGCCTATAAGTCCGCGGTAAGCTTTACTCCTGAATATGGGCGCTGTGGTTACAAGGGGTACAATGGTTATGTAAAGCACTATCACTATCATGGCATAAACCAGTATGCGGTGCACAGGTGAAAAAATAGCCTTTGTTTTATTGCGCTCTGTCTGCCATCGGATAGTTAAAAATGCAGCAAAAATAAGCAGCAGCAACAGTAGCAGGGGCAGCTTTATAAAACCGTAGTTTATTACGGGCATGCCAAAGTAAAAGAACAGGAATGCAATGACTAAAACAGATAGTACAGCATAAATGTTTTTCATATAGTTTTGTTTTTAGTATTTACTATTAGGCTTAAATATATCACATTTGTTACAAACCCCGAAACAGACAGTAATGAAAAAATCCTATTTTTGCTGAAAACTAAAACAAACAAAATGAGAGCATACATATTTCCCGGCCAGGGAGCCCAATTTACAGGAATGGGCAAAGAACTGTACGAAAGATCGGGCGAAGCAAAAGAGCTTTTTGAAAAAGCTAATGACATATTGGGTTTCCGTATCACAGATATAATGTTTGAAGGCACTGCTGAACAGCTAAAAGAAACCAAAGTAACCCAGCCGGCGGTTTTTTTGCACTCGGTTATCCTGGCTAAAACACTGGGTGAAACCTTCAGGCCTGATATGGTGGCAGGGCATTCGCTTGGTGAATTTTCAGCACTTGTGGCTGCCGGGGCGCTGACTTTTGAAGATGGCCTCAAGCTGGTAAGCCAGCGGGCGCTGGCTATGCAGAAAGCCTGCGAAATAACCCCGTCCACCATGGCGGCAGTGCTGGGCCTTGAAGATAAGGTAGTGGAAGATGTGTGCAACTCTGTGGAAGGGATTGTTGTTGCCGCAAATTATAACTGCCCGGGCCAGCTTGTAATATCAGGAGAAACATCGGCTGTGGAGCGTGCCTGCGAGGCGCTAAAGGCTGCGGGTGCCAAAAGGGCCCTGATACTGCCGGTAGGAGGGGCATTCCATTCCCCCATGATGGAACCGGCCCGCGAAGAACTGGCTGAGGCTATTGCGAAAACTGCATTTTCTAAACCGGTATGCCCGGTATACCAGAACGTACCCGCTACGGCAGTTACAGACCCTGAAGAAATAAAGGCCAACCTGATAATTCAGCTTACAGCGCCTGTAAAGTGGACACAGAGCGTACAGAACATGATTGCTGACGGCGCCACCCAATTTATTGAGGTTGGTCCGGGTAATGTGTTGCAGGGCCTTGTGAAGAAGATAAATAAAGACGCTGAAACTTCGGCGGCAGAATAAATGTACAATCCCCATCGGCCTGATGGGATTTTTTATGGTAACGTGCGTTAAACTTACATGAAAGGGAAATTAATACGCATCCGGCAGATAAATAAAAACGTATTTATACTAACTTTGTGAGTATAAAAATCTGAATCTATGTTTGGAATAGGAGGGGGAGAGTTATTCTTCATAATACTGGTGGTGCTCATGCTTTTCGGTTCAGACAAGGTGCCTGAAATAGCCCGTAACCTGGGCCGCGGGATGCAGCAGCTTAAAAATGCCACTAACGAAATTAAGAGCGAGATACATAAAAGCGCCGATGTTGACGGCATAAAAAAATCATTTACAGAAATAGGCACAACCGATACTGCCGGTGAAATTACCCGTGAAATAGAGCAGGTAAAACAGGATATTGAAGATATGTCGGGTCCTATAAAACGACAGAATTAATGCTTGAGAGGCTGCTTGAACTTGACCGTGACCTTTTTGTGTGGCTTAACGCGCTGGGCTCAAAACCCTTTGACGGTTTCTGGCTGTTCATTACAAAACAATTTAACTGGATACCCATATTTGCCATTATTGCCTGGCTGGCTTTCAAAAGGCTGGGACGGCGTCATGCGCTTCTGGTACTGGGCCTCATAGCCCTGCTTATTATACTGACTGACCAAACCACCAACTTCTTTAAAGGCGGTTTCCAGCTAAAGCAACTGATGGTGATTCCGGTAATTGTATTGATCCTTTATGCTGTTTATAAAAGCAGGGGCTGGCATCTGATATTGGTTGTATCCTTTGTTTTTATACTGGGTGTTGCCATACTTTTTAATATGACTGACTTTTTAGAGACAGGCTTTCAGAGGCTCCGGCCGGGCAACAATCCGGAGATTGCCCATTTTATCAGGACGGTGCAAAAGCGCAGTTCTTACAGTTTTATTTCGGGCCATGCTTCCAATTCTATGGCCTGCGCCTATTTCCTGTTCCGTGTGCTAAGGCCTTACCTCAAATATATGGGCTTCATCTTTATATGGCCGCTGGTGTTTGCTTACAGCAGGATATATCTTGGGCTCCATTATCCGGGCGATATACTTATGGGTTATGTGTGGGGACTGATTACCGCTTCATTAATGCTGCTGCTGTATCGCTACCTGCGTGACAAGTGGTTCCCGGAAAAAGAAGCATTAGACCACCCTACTAACAGTGAGCCCATCTCTGACAGGTAGCAGGACAGTTTCTACCCGCGGGTCATCCTTTAATAGCTTATTATACTCCAGCAATACAAGCGTGCTTTTGTCATTTTGCTTTACCGGCTCAATCACTTTGCCGCTCCAAAGCACATTGTCTGACAGGATTATTCCCCCACGGTTCATCATCGGGAGTACCATGTGGAAATAATTGATGTAGTTTTCTTTATCGGCATCAATAAATACCAGGTCAAATTTTTTATTCAACTGCGGTATTATATCAAGTGCATTTCCCAGGTGCTGTATGATTTGGCCTTTCCATTCTGACCGGTCAAAATACTTCTTCTGGAAATCTGCGAGTTCTTCGTTATTGTCAATAGTGTCAAGCGTACCGCCTTCCTGCAGGCCCTCGGCAAGGCACAATGTGGCATATCCGGTATAGGTGCCTATTTCTAAGATATGCCGTGGCTTTACCAGTTTTGAAAGCATACTTAATACCCTCCCCTGAAAATGCCCGCTCAGCATCCGCGGCTGTAATATTTTCTGGTGGGTTTCTTTGTTGAGTAAAGCTAGTAGTTCAGGCTCATTTCCTGAATGTTGAGCCACATATTCTTCCAGTTCTTCCGAAATAAAATGCATGGATTTTGTTTTACTGCAAAGGTAATGAAGCCAAAATTATGTTCTTTGAGGAAAACGTAATATTTTTTGTTTGGTCTTAAACTATATATTATTTTTACGGCCAAATATAAAAATGATGAAAAAGATTACGCTGCTTATTTTAATATTTCTATTCTCAATTGGGTACAGCCAGGTCACTAACCAAGGTAAGCCCTATAGCTGGAAGCTGAATAACCTTGAACAGGTAATGCCGGTAAAAATGCCGTCTTTTGACCTGAAAGCGCTAAAAGACGAGGATAAAGCGAATGAACATCGCAAAGATATACCCTGGCGTTTTGGGTATGAATTCATAGTAGACCATAACCTTGCTAACAGTGGAAAGTGGCATACACTACCCAATGGTGACAGGATATGGAGGATTAGGTTTAAATCTCGTGGTGCGAAAACCCTTAATTTCCTTTTCAGTGATTATTATATGCCCGAAGGCGGCAAAGTGTACCTGTACAATAACAGCCGCACAGACCTGCTTGGGGCTTATGATGCCCGGCAGAATAATGAAACAAGGGTTTTAGGGACCTGGCTGGTACAGGGAGATGACGTATGGATTGAATATTTTGAGCCGGCAGCCAAAGCGGGTCAGGGAAAACTCGAAATATTTAAAGTAATACATGGTTACAGGACTGCTGAAGATATGCAAAAATCACCTGATGATGACCTCAATGCCTCCGGTAATTGCAATTATGATGTGGATTGTTTTGTAAGCGGGATTGAAAATCTTAAAGAAATCAATAAAAAAGCTGTCGGGCTCATGATTACCGATAACTCCGGATTCTGTACCGGCGCGCTTATCAATAACACCGGCAATAACGGAACACCCTATTTCCTTACGGCTGACCACTGCTACTCAAATCCTGCCGAGTGGGCTTTTAGGTTTAACTGGATCAGCCCTAACCCCGTTTGTGCAGGTAATGCGAACAGCATTACTAATGCACCTAACTTCTACCAGACGGTAAGTGGCGCCCAGCTTAGGGCCAGGCGCGCACAGTCTGATTTCTGCCTGGTACAGATTACGGCTAACCTTCCTTCTTCATGGAACCTGGTTTGGGCAGGGTGGAACAGGAGTACCACAGCTGCTACATCTACATTTGGAATCCACCACCCGGCCGGTGATATCATGAAAGTGAGCCGTGACCTGAATCCGCCAACTACCGCTACTTTTGATGGAGTGTTATCCTGGAGGGTAGCCGACTGGGATTTGGGAGTGACCGAAGGCGGTTCTTCTGGCTCTCCTCTTTTTGATCAGAATGGCCGTATTGTAGGTCAGCTGTATGGTGGTCTCTCCGCTTGTAACGGGCTTAATGATAATAATTCACCGGACTATTATGGCAGGTTCGATGTTTCATGGAATGCCGGTACTACAGCCGCTTCAAGGCTCAGGGACTGGCTCGATCCCACTAACACAAACGCGATTACTGTAGATCATTACCCAACACAGCAATTACTTGCACTTGACGCTAAGGCTCAGATAGTAAATCTTAATCTTGCAGCTTGCGCCAATACATTCTCACCAGTTTTAAAAATAATCAACAGGGGTGTTCAGCCATTAACTTCAGCTCAAATAAGCTACTCGTTAAATGGCGGCACGCCGGCAATATTTAACTGGTCCGGTAACCTTACATCAGGTAATGCTGCTGATATAACGCTGCCGTCGCTTACAGGGGCTTCCGGCGCTAATATACTCAACGCAACTATTGCTTCGCCCAATGGGGCTACTGACCTTAATCCTGCTGATAATACCGTTTCAACAACTTTTAATATAAATGTTTATCCTGTAGCCAACGTTACATTGAATCTTGTTACGGATTCATTTGGTAATGAAACTTCATGGACACTTAAAAATGAATCGGGAACTACCCTGTATAGCGGTGGTAACTATGGCAACTTCCAGACCATTAACCAGACTTTCGTACTAAATACGGCCGGATGTTATACCTTTACTATCAATGATTCCGAATCTGATGGTATATGCTGTGATTTTGGAGATGGCAGTTACACCCTTTCAACCGGTTCTAATATCATTTACCAGGGAGGCGCTTTTGGCAGCACCGAATCAGTTGCTTTCAGGCTTGATAATGCCATGTCTGTTGATGATAATATGCTTAAAGCTTCGGTTAAAGTATATCCTAACCCTTCATCAGGCGTATTTAGCATAACAGGTATGCAGTCTTCCGTATCCTACAGCCTTTACAATGTGCTGGGGCAGCAGGTACAGTCAGGTAAACTTGAAACAGGTTCTAGCACTATAAACATATCGCAGTCAGCCAACGGGGTTTATATCCTGAAACTGACAGATTCAGCAACTGGTGGCCAGGCCAGCTTTAAGCTTGTTAAAGAATAATAGCTTTAGCACGGTATGATTTTAGTTGTACCTTTGCCCTATGCAAAAGGAGAAGAAAGATATAAGGACGCTTACGAAGGAACAACTACGGGATTTCTTTACGGCAAATGGAGATAAAGCCTTCAGGGGAGACCAGGTATATGAATGGCTTTGGGGCAAAGGCGTGCACAGCTTTGAGGGCATGACCAATCTGGCAAAAACAACCCGCCAGCTGCTGGAAGAGCATTTTATTATAAACCATATAAAGGTTGACCATATACAACGCAGCAATGACGGCACTGTAAAAAATGCCGTCAGGCTGCACGATGGCCTGGTTGTAGAATCAGTACTTATACCAACCGAAACACGTACTACCGCATGTGTATCAAGCCAGGTGGGCTGCAGCCTTGACTGTAATTTTTGTGCCACGGCAAGGTTAAAACGCATGCGCAACCTTAATCCTGATGAGATTTATGACCAGGTGGTAGCCATAGATAATGAAAGCAGGCTGTACCACAACAGGCCGCTTTCGAATATTGTATTTATGGGAATGGGCGAGCCGCTTATGAACTACAATAACGTTATCAAAGCAATTGAGAAAATTACTTCTCCGGAAGGACTGGGCATGTCGCCAAAACGGATAACACTTTCCACTTCAGGCATCCCCAAAATGATAAAGAAACTGGCAGATGACGGCGTAAAATTTAAGCTGGCAGTATCACTTCATTCCGCTATTGATGAGGTACGTTCCCGCATTATGCCCTTTAGTGAGAACTTTCCCTTAAAAGAACTCCGCGAGGCATTGCAATACTGGTACACAAAAACCAAAAGCCGCATAACCTACGAATATGTGGTATGGAAAGGCATAAATGACCGCAAAGAAGATATTGATGCTTTAGTAAGGTTTTGCAAATATGTGCCCTGCAAGGTTAACCTTATTGAATATAACCCTATTGATGACGGGGAATTCAGGCAGGCTGAACCTGAAGCTATAGATAACTATATAAGGGCGCTGGAACAGAATGATATTGTAGTAAAAGTGCGCCGCAGCAGGGGCAAGGATATTGATGCAGCCTGCGGGCAGCTTGCCAATAAAAATGATGCGGCGATCTACTAACTGCAGGCTTTTTGGGTGAAACACTAAAAAGTATTATTATCTTTGCACCAGCCATGAAAATTACGGAGCAGATAAAGCAGCCAATACTACTCGAAATGGAGCTTTTTGAAAAAAAGTTTCATGAGTCCATGTCTTCCAAAGTGGCACTACTCAACCGTATTACCTACTACATAGTTAACCGGAAAGGAAAGCAGATGCGCCCCATGTTCGTGTTCCTTACCGCAAAAATGGTTTCCGGCGGTCAGGTAAATGAACGTACCTACAGGGGAGCTTCGGTAATAGAGCTTATACACACGGCAACACTGGTACATGATGACGTTGTTGACGACAGTAACAAACGGAGGGGCTTTTTTTCCATCAACGCGTTGTGGAAAAACAAAATTGCAGTACTGGTTGGCGATTACCTGCTTTCAAAAGGGTTATTACTTTCTATAGATAATGGTGATTTCGACCTGTTACGGATAATATCGGTTGCTGTGCGTGAAATGAGCGAAGGCGAGCTGCTGCAAATTGAAAAAGCCCGTCGGCTTGATATTACGGAAGAAGTATACTATGAGATTATCCGTCAAAAAACGGCTACCCTGATTGCTGCCTGCTGCTCATTAGGTGCGTGTTCGGTTGTGCCTGAAGGGCCCCATATTGAGAATATGCGGCGCTTTGGTGAGCTTATCGGTATGGCCTTCCAGATAAAGGATGACCTTTTTGATTATACGGATGATGCTATAGGGAAACCGACAGGTATAGATATTAAAGAGCAGAAAATGACCCTGCCGCTTATCCATGTGCTCAATACCTGCACCGATACTGAAAAAAGGTGGCTCATAAATTCCATAAAGAACCACAATAAGGATAAAAAAAGGGTGAAGGAAGTTATAGCTTTTGTAAAGCAAAAAAATGGCCTTGGCTATGCGGAGCAAAAAATGGTGCAGTTTCAGCAGGAGGCACTGCAATTGCTGGCAGATTATCCTGATTCTCCTTACAAAGAAGCCCTTATCATGATGGTAAATTATGTAATCGACAGGAAAGTTTAGTTTTTTCCACTCATTGGCATAAATTTCTTTACTCCCATGCAACCTTTTTACAATTATATTCGTCTATGCTAATAGAAGTCGGGTATAAAATGTAATTTTAAGGTATTGAACAAACTGTAAACAGGTTTTGAAAGTAATTGCCTTACATCAGGAGGAGAAGTATATCATAAAACAGGCAGTGGATAACAACCGCCATGCCCAGCAGAAGATATATGGCAGGTATGCACCCCGGATGCTTAGCGTATGCAGGCAGTATATAAAAGACCTGCACCAGGCAGAAGATGTTATGATAACTGCCTTTATGAAGGTATTTACTAACCTGGGTTCCTTTGAACACAAAGGAAGTTTTGAGGGCTGGATAAGGCGTATCATGATCAACGAATGCATATCGTATATCAGGGTAAGTAAAAAAGTGAGTTTCCTGGAAGATGAGTTTTATGTTGAGGATACTTTTAATAACATTGAGAGCCATTTTTCGGTTGAGGACATACAATCACTGATCGATACCCTGCCTGACGGATATAAAATGGTATTTAACCTTTATGCCATAGAGGGATTTAAGCACCAGGAAATAGCAAAAATGCTGGGTATAAGTGAAGGGACTTCAAAATCGCAGCTGTCGCATGCGAGGAAAATGCTGCAGGAACAAATCATGAAATTAAAGAATTATTCCAATGGAACCGAATAAACTGGAAAAAGAATTTAGGGAAAAGCTGGCTAAAAGGACAATTGAGCCTGGCAAAATGGCGTGGGACAGGCTGGATGCAATGCTTTCGGTTGCTGAAAACAAAAAGAAGCCCCGCAAAAAGACATGGCTTTATATAGCAGCTGGTTTTGCCGGCTTTGTATTACTGGGTGCGCTGTTCTTTAAAACGAATTATAAGCAGGAAGAGGATTTTGAGGTAAACAGCGGGGGCACTATAGTTACGGCTCCTGCCAATCCCGTACTGCCTCATCACAATAAAGTACAACAAACAGAAGAAGAAAATAATAAGATGCCAGCCGCTGTTAATGTTAATGATACTGTGCCGATAGGCGTAGCGGTAAATAAAGGGAAACCTTCGGCTAAAACCAACAGCTATATAAATACCGCTGATCCGGTACACCACAATGCGGGTAATGAGTCCGGCAGCTCTATTGTTAATAATCCGGCAACAGAAAACACCGTTGCAGTAGCAGTAGCCCCGGAGAAACCGGCAGATAATGATATTGCCCAAAATACACCTGCCCCAAAGAAAAAAGCTATTAAGGTAGATGCCAATGCACTGCTTTCTTCAGTGGAAGGCGAGCTTGATGAGAGCTTCCGGACAAAAGCCCTGAATACTATCACTAAAAATTACAACACTATTAAGACATCGCTGGCAAACAGGAATCATCAATAATTTATATAATTCAAATCATCAAAAAACATGAAAACAATTATTTTTTATGTAGTGGCGGCGCTATGCCTGCTGGCTAGCAAACTTAGTGCGCAGGAAACATTTGAAGACAGGGTGCACATTATAGCCAAAAACATGGACCAGATAACAAAAGAGCAGAAAGATTCACTTAAAATTGAGGTTGATAACGTAAACCAGCTTCTTGAAAAAGGTGATATAACTGCTGCCGAAGCTGAAAAAAGAAAGAAAGAGTTTGCCGAAAAGCGCGCACGCAATATAGAAGAGCGTGTAGCCACAGAAGAGCAGAAACTTAGCGAACTGGTAAAAGACAAAGTGGATGGTAAAATAGCTACGGAGAAAAGGAAGCACAAGTTTTCATTTTCATACCAAAAAGGGGATAATGTAGAGGATAAAACAAAAAATGACACTGTAAAACAATACAGCTTTAAAAGGACAACATCCCAGTTTGTGTTTGCCCTTGGGATTAACCGCCTTGTGGCAAATGATAAAATAGACCAGCACAATTTTAAGGACCGTTCTGATTTTTATGAATGGGGATTAACTTTTAATACAAGGATTTTTAAAAACAACAACCTGCTGCATGCCAAATACGGGCTTTCGCTGCAGTATAATAACCTGCGACCTGAAAATGACCGCATATTTACTACTACAGACGACGGGCAGACAGTGCTGGCTGAAAGCGGGCGCGACCTGAAGTTAAGCCGTTTCAGGTATGTAAACCTCGTCGTTCCGGTGCACCTTGAGTTTGATTTTACCCCTAAAAAAATGAATGGCGATAAAACCTATTTCCCTACGCACCAGGGCTTCCGTATAGGCCTTGGTGGCTATGCCGGCTTTAATGTAAAGGAAAAGCAGATCACAAAATATAGCGAAGATGGCCGCAATGTAAAGCACAAAGAAAAAGGAGATTATAACGTTAATGATTTCGTTTATGGCGTAAGCGCCTACATAGGTTACGGCGAAATAAGCCTTTATGCCAAGTACGACCTGCAGCCTGTTTTTGCAAACAATGCAGTTGACCAGAATAACCTTTCGCTTGGCATAAGATTTGATATGAATTAATATGTTAGGGTTAAGTTTTCTACTTTTAAGGCGCTTTCAGTAATGGGGGCGCTTTTTTTATTAGCAATTTGTTTAGTACACGACAAAAAACATAATTGATTAAAAATCAATA
>NZ_NOXV01000174.1 GCF_002251835.1 Flavobacterium cyanobacteriorum | reverse complement strand
TTTTGTCCTCCGAAATCCCGCACGAACGCCAAGCGCAGAACCGTTAGGGCACATGCTAGATGAGCCAGCCCACATTCAAGCACATTTGGTTTTTGCCGACACACAATAACCCAAACAAAAAACCAAAAGAGCTTGAATTTTGCCAATGCTCAATAAAGATGACCGGCTGACTTGAGACGCTGAGAAATACGTTCTTTGAAATCCTGTGGAGAAATTACCTTGACTTGTTCTCCGAAAGAAAGTATCAATCGTTCCAACTCAAAATTTGGAATGACTTTGATTTTGACTTCAAGACCAGTTGAGTCATTCTTGTTCTTTTGACTTGGATGAATAGGCTTTGTAATGACATAGGGAGCAACTTCAGGAGAAAACTTCAAGACGATTTCCTGTAAGATCCCACTTTCGGGGCGGGTAACACCAACCAAATCGAAAAAGTACTCCTCCCAATCGGTTTCTGACTGTTTGCATTTCTGGGTTGTTTCAGACAATGACTCAATTCGATCTAAGGCAAGATTCCAATTCGGGACCTGGTTATCAGAATTAAGCCCAAAGACAAACCACCGATTGTTGTACTGCTTTAAATAGTATGGATGAAAAGTGATTTCGTATGGTTCAGAACTTTTAAAGTCCTTGTATTTGACAAGTAAAACCCGCTCATTAACTATGGCATTGAACAGTGGAGTTAAAAAATGAAGCCCTTTAAGGTCAATATTGCTCTCAAAGCTGATGATTTCACTTTTACGCTCAATTAAGCCAAACTTAGATTCGAGCATCGGTATCATTTCATTGACCCATTCAAACTGAGGTGTTCCCGAAAAACGAGAAAAAATTTGAAGGGCTGACTTTATTTGTTCTGCTTCTGAATCATTTAAAGGTTGGTTGCTAATTGAAAATGACAAATCCTCATACCGATAATATACTTTTCGACCATAACGGATTCTGCCAAGTGGAATAGACCAGCCTGCTTCACTTTCCATGAAACGAATGTCATCAAACAATTGCCTTCTTTGTATTCCTTCGCTTTTTGGGTCAAAATCCATCAATGCTTTGTTGCACTCTTCAAGAAGGTCTTCCCAAAAATACATTCTGCCCGTGTTGCGAAAGCAACGGTCTAAGACTTGATAGCGGATAAGTGCATTTTTGTTGACAGACATAACTTAAAGACTTTTAAGTGCAGGTTGAATGCACAGCACAAAGATACTTTTATTCCCTGAATGAGCAATGTAATGAATGGAAATACAAAATATGCTTTTGTAACTTATTTTTATCTGTATCTTTACCGTGCAGATTGAGTGCACAGAAGCACTCTACTTTTGCAGAAGTTCTTTGAAACACTTGCCACAAGATATTGATTCGTGGGTGCTGGTCTCAGATTTCGGTTTGAGACAATGATCGGCATCTTCTCCCAACCTCTGGTTGGGATGAATGTCACTTAGGCATTTTTAACAGCGGTTATTGATTTCAATATCAATAATATGAAGTTGTTATTGATGTAATTATTAGTGATGAATAGGTATTGATTTCAGTTGTAATGATTGAAATATTCATACAAAAAGAGTATCCGGCAGGTGTTTTCAAAGTCCTTCAAAACTTTAGACATGAAAATTGAACAGGCACATATCGACCAAATACGGAAGCAATTTGCAGAACTGCAAAGCAAGGAGGAATTAGTGAAACTATTAAGTGACGCTAAAAACATGCTTTATGGTGAGGAATGTAAGCCGGTTCAATTAAAATCATTGACCTATTATGCTAATCCCACACTTTGCAAAAAGCGTTATCAGACTTTTACCATCAAGAAAAAGTCGGGTGCAGACAGAATAATCCATGCACCAGTGAAAGGGTTAAAGTCTATCCTTCGCTCTCTAAACTTTGTACTTCAATGTGTTTATGAATCACATGAAGCAGCAACAGGTTTTGTTTTGGAAAAGTCAATCGTTGACAATGCCAAAAAGCACGTGGGGCATCATTATGTCCTAAACATGGACTTAAAAGACTTTTTTCACACTTTCGACCGCAACAGAGTGAAAATGGGCTTCATTTACGAACCTTTTAACCTGAATGGCGACAAAGAACCTTTGGCTTTCCTATTGGCAAGTCTTTGCACCCACCCTTTTGAAATTGACGGTGAAGTAAAAACGGTTCTTCCACAAGGCAGCCCTACATCTCCGACCTTAACCAACATTCTTTGCAAAAAGCTTGACCGAAGACTTACCGGACTTGCCAACCGATTTGGTGCAACGTATACAAGGTACGCTGACGATATTACCTTTTCGTCACCACACAATATTTATACAGATGAAGAATTCAATAAGGAGCTAAAGCGAATTATTGAAGAAGACCAAAAACTGATTATCAACCCAAAGAAAACACGTTTACAAAAAGCCGGGTATCGCCAGGAAGCAACAGGATTGATTGTAAACGACAAGGTAAATGTCCGCAGGAGATATTTGAAGCAAATCCGTATGTGGCTGTACTATTGGGAAAAGTATGGCTACGAAAAAGCGGAGCAGATTTTTAAACGGGATTACATTGCTGATAAAGGGCATGTAAAAAACATCAATGCGCATTTGGTGAATGTGTTAGATGGAAAATTGGAGTTTTTGAAGATGGTCAAAGGAACAGAGGATGGGACTTATAAAAGATTGAAGGAGAGGTTTGATAATTTGACCGGTTTTAAAGAAACAAAGGATCAATCCAAAATTGACCTTAGTTCTGTTTTAAATACATTGGTAAACCAAGGGCTCAATAAAGCCATGAGCCTTTATAGTAGATTCAAAAATCAATAAATATGAACGAAGAAGACCTGAGAAAATTTATAGAGTTTACAAAAACCTTGCTAACACAATTGCAAGGCAATAATGAGTATGCTTGGTTTTTTGAGTCTTTCAACCTTGAAATAGTCAATAGCTTTTTTCAAAACGGAACCAATA
Organism: Flavobacterium cyanobacteriorum; assembly: GCF_002251835.1. GTDB lineage: Bacteria > Bacteroidota > Bacteroidia > Flavobacteriales > Flavobacteriaceae > Flavobacterium > Flavobacterium cyanobacteriorum. Next base: position 9,443 of record NZ_NOXV01000174.1, on the reverse strand, counting down.
CCTCTGGACTTGACAAATTTCATAGTATTACGGAATCTGACGTTGGCAGAATTAAAGCTTATTTAAGTTTTATAGATAAAAAGGCACTCAACTACGGCAAAGTATTCTATCACAACATTGCAGATAATAACTTAAAAGCTGAGCTAATAAAGGATTTCAAAGAGATGAAAATAGCTATTAAAAACGATGATATTATTGAATTTGGGAGAAGGCTTTCATTGCAACTTGAAAACATTTTCAATTTCTCTTTGAATTCCTTGAATGTTCACAACCTTGTTTCAGCAAATCCACAGCAGTACCGCTCAGTAATTCCCAATTGGCCGAACTACAGAGGCAACCCGTTTAATTTTTACAATTCATTTTTTTCATTCAATAGGAATACAAACCAATCTGAGCCAGTAGAATTGTCAAGAGTAAGCTTTAACACTAAATCAATCTTCTTGTCAATTCATTTTAATTATCAGGTTAATGCTCGAAATATAAATGAGATCTATTTCTTAAGAAATAAAGGTAGTCATAGAGATCAATTATCTCCTAACGATCAACAAACACTCAATCAGATTATTTCTGATTTTGATAAAAACTACAGTTTTTATCATAAAGTACTTTTTGATGTTGTAAACGGAATACAAAACATACGATAAAATGCAGATACACCGCACAGTTAAAATCAACCTTTGCATGAAAGAATTACAGCCATGAAAATATTTGACCATTTCCAACATATCAATCTCACCAACGACCAACGCAATGCGTTGGAAAGGCTTCACGCTTTTTTAGAAAGTGATGAGCGGATATTTATCCTTCAGGGATATGCTGGAAGTGGTAAAACAACCTTATTAAAGGGTTTTGTTGAATATCTTAAATCTTTAGAAAAGAAATATCAATTGATGGCTCCAACTGGCAGAGCTGCAAAAGTCATCAATCAAAAAACAAGCTTTGAATCAACCACCATCCACAAAGGTATATACAGCTTTGAGGAATTGCAGGAAATCAAACAGGGTGAAGATGAAGATAACGTTTCGTTTTTGTACCAATACAAAATCAGAAACAATCCAGAAGTTCATGATTCGGTTCTGATAGTGGATGAAGCTTCTATGGCCAGCGATATTTTGAGCCAAGGCGAGTTTTTCCGCTTTGGTAGTGGGCATTTGTTGCGAGACCTAATGACTTATGGAAGAATTCAAGAAGCTACAACAAGAAGCAAAATCATTTTCATAGGTGACCCTGCACAGTTGCCACCAATTGGCATGACCTTCTCCCCTGCACTTGATCCAAATTATTTAAGTGAGATTTACAAGGTTTCTGTTTCGCAAGCTGAAATGAAGGAAGTGAAACGTCAGGATGCCAATAATGGCATTTTAATTTCCGCTACTAAAATAAGGCAGTGCCTAACTTCCGGCTACTTCAATGATTTTGATTTGAGAGAAAATAATCGGGACATTTTCAATCCGGCATATCAGGATTACTTAGAAACCTATAAGGCACAGCAAGACCAAAAAATCATTATCTGCTACAAAAACAAAACAGCACTTGATTTGAACCGAGCTATCCGCAGAGAAAAATTTGGAGATGATTTACCCATTCAGGCATCCGATACCGTTATCATCGGTGGAAACAATTACCGTTTAGGTATCATGAATGGTGAATTTGCTATTGTATCAGAAGCAAACCCAACAGTTGAAAGCAGAGAAGTTAGTTTTTACATTGAAAAAGGAAAAACAAAAACTGTAAGATTAACTTGGCGGGGAATTAGCCTTGTTTTACCTGATGAAAACAATCAGCCTAAAACCATATACGGATATATTTTAGAAAACTATCTATACGGTGATAATTACTTAAAACCCGAAGAGCAAAGAGCCCTATATGTGGATTTCAAAAACAGGCATCCCAAACTCAAAAAGGGTACAGAGGAGTTTAAGGAAGCCATTATCAACGATAAGTATTTCAACTGCATACTTCTGAAATACGGTTATGCAGTAACCTGTCACAAAGCCCAGGGCGGTGAATGGTCAAATGCCTTTGTATTTTGGGACAGAGGAACGCAAGCCAACTTCAACTTTTATGAATCGGAACATAACCGCTCAGGTAAGACCAATTCAGAATTTTACCGTTGGGCATATACAGCAGTTACCAGAGCATCCAAGAAACTGTTTTGCATCAACCCACCGTTTTTCTCATCTTTTTCAGGTATGAATTTTATTGACGTCAATGTTCAACAGGCCTTCAATGCGTTGACAGGACAATCAAATCCCACAACTGAAATCAATATCAATGAAGTCTTACCAGAACTGGAAAAATTTGGTTTAGTTGATGCACCTTTGACTATACAAGATCATTTCATTCAGAGATGGTACAATCTGCGAAAGCATTATATTGATATTGAAGCATGGCAAAAAGTCGGATATGAAATCCGTTACATCTTCAAAAGAGAAGCCCAAACAGCGGCATTCAAATACTGGGTTAATGGTCAGAATGTTTTTAAAAGCAATTTTCAAAAGCTTACTGCACAAACCAATTCTGATGAATTATTTGAAACCATCACAAAAATACTAGAGTGTGCTATTCCGATTGTAGTAAACAGGAATAGCGTTGAAGGTATTCTGACCCAAATTGAATTTGATGCAGCAATTGAAGAAGAGAAGCCATTCTTGAAAAATCTATTCGATTTTATCAGTAAAAGTTTATCAAAAGATGAAATCATTTCCAACATTCAACATCTCGAATACCGTGAAAGATATACCATAGAAAATAATGGAAGGTCATGCATAATTGACTTTGAATATGATAAAGCAGGTTTCTTTGGTCGAGTGCTTCCTTTAGAAAAGAAATGTGACTGCCCCGAACTTCTTGCCAAAATCAAATCCATTGTAAAGAACCTAAAAGAAGCCGATTATGTCATTTAAAGAAATCAAAGAACTACGACAAGCGGGCAAGCTTGATGAAGCTTTGCAAATGGCAAATCAGGCTTTGGAAACAGAACCCGAAAACATTTGGAACAAGCGTGCTGCCGCATGGGTGTATTATGATTTTCTCAAAAAAAATGCTCAGCCAGCATCATTTGAAGTATTCAAGGAAAATCTTATCAAGATTAAAGATTTGCAATTGCCTGAAGATGAGAAAATGGTGTTTGACAATTGTGCCTGGCAAATCGGTAGTTTAGTTTTTGGCTTACAAAAAGCAGAACATGTTGATTACGCCAAAATCAATGAGTTATTTGAAATTATCAGAGACTTTCATTTCACCAAGCCATCTGAGGCATATTCTTTTATTTACAAAGCCTTTCACAAAGGCTATCAAAACTGGTCAAACTATCTAACTTTTGCCGACTGGTGGAATTTTGATAATCTTCGTTCCGAAGACTATTTAAAAGAGGAGTTCAAAGGCAAAAAGATGATGTCTATTGCTGAACAAGCATACATTGCTTATTCTAAGAAGCTTTTGGAAGGAGAACCTTTAGATCCTTTTGGACAACAAAGAGTCATTGACAAGGAGAATATCCAATCATTCTTGCCAAAACTGGATGCTTTGATTGAGAAACATCCTGACTATCAATACCCACCCTATTTCAAGGCAAAGCTTCTTTTGGCTTCAGGTAGTGATGAAAATGTTCTATCTGCATTCTTGCCTTTTGCTAAGCAGAAAAGAAATGACTTTTGGGTGTGGGAACTGATGGCAGAAATATTTCCAGAAGAAAAGGACATTCAGTTTGCGTGCTATTGTAAAGCCTTGAGCCTAAAAACTCCCGAAGACTTTTTAGTTAAATTAAGACAGACCTTTTCTGAAATGCTCATTGGAAAGAGAATGTACAACGAAGCTAAAACGGAAATACAAAAAGTTATAGCAACAAGAGAGAAACACGAATGGAAGTTGCCAAACCAAATTGTGCAATGGACAGAACAAGAGTGGTATAAATCTGCCACAGCTAAAAAGGATAACCAAGATTTGTATTCAAGCCGCATCAAGCAAGCAGAGGAAATATTGTTTCAGGACATACCGGAAGAAATAATTGCAGTTGAGTTTGTGAACGAAAACAAGAGTATCCTGAATTTTGTGAAGGATAAGCGGAAATTTGGATTCTTCAATTACTCAGGCAATTTGACGAAACCACAAATTGGCGACCTTTTAAAAGTACGTTTTAATGGAGATGGACAAGATGGTTTTTATAAAATCCTGTCTGCTAAAAAAGCTGACTCTAATGTGTCATCTGATGCAATGAAAGATTTTGAAGGAACAATAAAGGTAATTTCTCCACAAAACTTTGGTTTTATAGAGGACATCTTTGTTGAGCCTAAAATTATAGAAGAAAGCAAGCTAACTGATGGACAGCAGGTAAAGGGAAGAGCGATACTATCATTCAATAAAAAGAAAAATGAATGGGGATGGAAAGCAATAGAAATCAAATAGCCAACCCTCACAGCCACACACATTGCCAAGCCGCTCAAGCCTACGCTAAAACCCAAGCTTGGCAAAGAGTGTGTCTGTCCCTACGCTCGACAAAACCGACAGAAAACCGAACGGACGAAAAAGAAGCACGATGCCCTAACAGGCGTTTGGCGGCAATGGCGGGTGAAGTGGTTAATTGAACATTCTACCTCGCATCAAATTATGTGGTGTATTGACAGTTTTCTGCTCCGTAATCCGCCACTGCGCCAAGCGCCAAAACGTTAGCAACAAGGCGAAGAAAAAACCGACACCGAGACAATGACAACAGAAAAGAATGGTTTGAGAATGAAAACGAAAGACAAAAGATTTAGTTTTTTGCCGACCCGCATAAAAGAAAAGCGGAAAGCCGACACACATTTGGCACATTGCCTTTTGCCCGACACACAAGCCAACGCTTCGCAAAAGTCAAAGAGCCAAATCTTCCGCCCCACCAATTAGAATAATAGAGTTTGAAATCTAAAAAATAAAAAGTATGAATAAAGATAGAATAAATGAAATGTTATCAATTGCACTCGGAATTATGAGTGTCCTTGCGATTATTGGACTTTTAATAAACAGTAATTTTGACACAAACGAATTATTAGGTTCTGTTGTGAACTTTACTCAGGTTGCTATTCCTGTATTGGTTTTACTTGTTGCGACTACTATTAAAAAAGAGAATAAAAGTTTTAGTCAAATTGGAAAAGAAGCATTGATGTTTATTCAAAAAAAGAACGAAGACTTTTTAATGGGACCAAGATATAACAGAGAGAATTATGACCCTGAAAAAGGTCAAGGTTTGGAATATTTATTTGTTACGAATACCGACCCAAAATCAAAATTACGACCCAAACTAATCCCTATTCAACCACTTGAAGAAGGAGTTTTAGCAATTTATATCCAAAAAGGCACATTAGTTTATGGCTTGAATTATTCATCAGAACAGGCAACACCAGAAGAAATCAAGAAAATACAGTTAGAAGTTTTTAATTCAGTTTCTGAATTAATTCAAAAAAAATATGTTGGATTTTATGAAATCCTACCGAACTCAAAGGATGATACTGCAATCATTATTGATTTCAATGAAGAAAAGTTGGGAAAGAAGAAATTCACAAAGGCGATTACCGAATGCACAGAGTTAGCAATTTCAAAAATTAAAAGTTATAAAAAGTAAATGGAATATTTAAAAACAATACCAAACGAATATTTTATATACGGAAGCATTGGGATTTTGCTTCTCGGTATAATACTTGGCTTTACAAAAACAATCACAGTATATCGGGATTTTGCTGACTTGACAAAAGTTTTTATGTTGGTTCTTGCCCCGCTTGGCTTATTCTATATTTTGGGCGACAAAATTGATAATCGCATTTTGCAAAACATTTTTTTTGGTATTGAAGGACTTCTACTCGTTTGGATTATCGTAACCACCTTTATCGACAATAGAAATATTTTTAAAACATTGTTGGCTTTAATAACAAAAATTCCATTGGGCGTGATATTCGCAATTTATCTGGTAAACTTTATTTCACCAAGTGGAAATACAAAAAGCAAAAGAAGACAAAGCAGGGGTATTGCAGGTATAGTAATGTTGTTTTTAGCCCCAATTCTTTATGGCTTAGTAAGAAATAAAGTGTGGTCATTCAAAAAACAAGAGAATGTATTATAATAGAACCATATCAAAAGGACTTGCAAGTTTATTAGAAACTGGCAGTGAATTAAGATGGTTATTTGACTTCGTCAAAAATCATAAGGAATTAGATTTTTTGATTGGCAAAAATAATTCAAAAGAGTGGATTTCAGTTTATCGTGGTCTTACAAGAATTTTAACCATTTTACCTATAGACAGCACTTATGTTTTAATTGATGCTGACGACAAGTACAAAGAAATTTCACCAAATCTTTATGGACAGAAAAATTTAAGTGAAAACTACCAGAATGAGATTGAATATTTAATTACTCAAATCGAACAGAACAGTAAATTTGACAGGTATTATAAAAACAAAAAAGAAGGTTTTTATCAAAACGAATTGTCGAAAATATTTGGAATATGTGGCAAGCCTGATACTGATTTTGTAATTATTGACAAAGAAGCAGTAATCGGCTATTCAGACCAAGCAGAGAAAGACAATCTTTTTGGAACACTACAACAAAAATACAAGCAATTACAACGAGAAATTTCAGACCTCAATCCTGAACGATACGGAAAAGATTTAGGGAAAAAAGCAATTGGTAACGAACTTGATTTTTTAGCATTAGACAAAGACGGAAATATTTTGTTGATTGAATACAAACACGGAACAAACACCTCTGGAATTTACCTTAGTCCCTTGCAAATAGGGTTATACAACGATGTTTTTACAAATTTTCCGAAAAACGAATTGGAAAATGCTGTTTTTGAAATGTTGGAGCAAAAACAAAAAATTGGTTTAATAAATCCGAATTGGAGAAAACCTAATATCATCAAAAGTATTATTCCGGTTTTGATTATTTCGGAATTTAATTACAAAAGTTCGGCAAAGACGAAGTTTGATGATATTTTACAATTTACAAGAAAACAACTTGGTTCAAATTTCTTAGACAATCTTCAAACATTCAATTTTACTATGAAAAACGGTTTATCAAATTGGTAATTTATGAAATTTAAAATCCATCGTGGCACAAAGGAAATTGGCGGTTCGTGTGTGGAAGTCTGGACTGAAAACACAAGAATATTGCTTGACTTTGGTATGCCATTAGTCGAAAGAGATGGAAAAGAATTTGATTTCAGCAAATTCAAAGAGTTAAACCCACAAGAATTAATTGAACACGGTGTATTGCCTGATATTAAAGGGCTTTATAGTGAAACAGACAAATTGATTGATGGTGTAATTATATCGCATCCACATCAAGACCATTACGGACTAAGCAATTTCATTGATAAAAAAGTAAAACATTTTTTGGGCGAAGCAACACATAAAATAATTGAACTCAATAGTATATTTACTCCACAAGAAATAATCATTGAAAACGCTACTTATTTTGAAAAAGAAAAGGTTTTTAAAATTGGCGACTTTTCAATTACACCTTATTGGGCTGACCATTCTGCTTTTGATGCGTATTCATTTTTAGTTGAAGCGGAAAGTAAAAGCATATTTTATTCAGGTGATTTTAGAAACCACGGAAGAAAAGCAAACGCTTTTAAATGGTTTACGCACAATGCACCTCAGAATGTGGATTATTTGCTTCTTGAAGGCACAACCATTGGTAGAGAAAGCAAACCGTTTAAGACAGAAACAGAAATTGAGAATGGCTTAATGGAAGTCTTTCAACAGCAAAACAAAATCAATTTAATATACACGTCAGGACAAAATATTGATAGAATTGTTTCAGTTTACCGGGCTTGTATAAGAACCAATAAAATTTTTGTCGTTGATGTTTATGTAGCAACAATTCTGAAAGAATTATCAAAATTTGCTAAAATCCCTTTCCCTTCAAAAGAGTTCGAAAATTTGAAAGTAATGTTTCCTTATTACACAAGTAGACGGTTGAAAAATGAAGGACACGAACAAATTCTGTATCAATTCAAAAATTTCAAAATCACCAAAGATGAAATAAGTAATCAGGCGGACAAGATTGTAATGGTTGTAAGACCATCAATGCAAAAGGACTTAGAAAATATTAATGAAATAAATGGCGGAAACCTGATATATTCAATGTGGGAAGGATATTTGCAAAAATCAGATACAAAGAAATTCCTTAACTATTTGACAAATCGCAATTTTACAATACATAAAATTCATACAAGCGGACACGCAGACACAGGAACATTAAAAAAAATGGTTGCAGCAATAAAACCAAAAAATATTGTTCCAATTCATACTTTTAGCGGAAGCGAATATGACAAGATTTTTACAACACCAATAGTTGAAATGAACGATGGAGAAACGAAAGAAATATAATGAAATGAAAAGCCCACAGCACATAGCCAAGCACATTGTCAGGTCGCACCAGCCAACGCTAATACCAAAACCTGCCAAAGAGCTTGTCTATTTTGCCAGCCCTGACTTTGCCGACACTAAAAAACTAAATCTTTAAAGACAGAAAATAAGGAATGACGGAATTAGAAATATATCTCAAACCATTGACAGACAAGAACGCCCAGTTGCTAACAAGCGGTATAAAAAATTGCCGAGTTAGTAGTAAATTCAAGGGTTATAGCTCGCTTCAACTTTTGTGTAACTTGACAGGAAATCACCCGCAATCGGCAACTTTTCATACCGCCAGCCGTTATAGGGCATTTTAAAACCACTTCAAAAATCAAATTAAATGGAAAGACAAATCAAAATTATTGTTACTGACACAACACAACTGACAGAAAAAGTTATTGACTTTTTTAAACAGTTCGACATTAAGTTAACAGATAACAAAGAGGGCAATTTGACCTTTAAGCAGAACTCTTCTCTATTGGACGCTTGGAAAACAAACCCATTAAAATGGGCTTCTGAAATTTTCGTTTCTATCGTTGACAATAAAGTTCTTGCAAACTTTTGTGTTGACACAGACGCACAAATGAAAACAAAAGAAGAGGAAGCCGTATGGCAAACATTTATAGACAATTTTGAAAACTATTTGACAAATGGAAAAACATCTAACCAAAAACTCATTTCGACAATTTCAGATAACAAAAAAAGTAGACTAACTTATTTTGGTTGGGCAATTTTTGGAGCTATAATAGGTGGACTGTTAGGTTTTGTATATAATAAGATGACTGGAAACAATTCATCCTTAAGTATATTCTTAATTCCAATATTTGCTACACTTTTTTTAGGCTGGAAAATTAATTATGTAAAGAAAAAAAACGCCCTATAACAGCAGTTTGCAAAAATGGCGGGTTTTGGGCTTAATTTAAAGTTGGTTTTGTACTTGTAAAGTCAGTGTTTAACCGAAAGTTTAGGTTTACTTAATCCGCCACTTCTGCAAGCTGCGAAACGTTAGTGGCAACCCTATTTGACGACAACAGACAATTTGAAAAATAA
>NZ_NOXV01000167.1 GCF_002251835.1 Flavobacterium cyanobacteriorum | reverse complement strand
TTAAAAACTAACCATTCTTTTTTTTATTGTTTAGGACGCTATTGACTTAAAACTAACTTTTTCATAATATATTAGTTAAGATTAGCTGTTATAATTAACATAACGCATCTCCATATACAATAGTATAATTAATTGCTACAAAAGATATCAGTTAGTTTTCCTAATGGCTGTATAAATACGATACTAACTTTGTTCTGCCAGCAGTTTCTTTGGGTCATAACCAAAAAGATGGTTTTTCTTGATGATTTCGGCCACGCCTTCCGGAAGCATATCTTCCCAGCCGGTCTGCCCCTTGTTAATCATTTTTAAAACCTCCCGCGAAAAGATGTCCAGGTTTTGCTCATCAATATCGCTTATATCAACTACTTTGCCATTGAATTTGAAGAACTTGTAGAGTTCTTTCATCCTTGGGTGTACCTTCAGCGTTTCGGAGTTGATCACCGCACCGTCTTCTTTCATCGGGTAGAGGTACACTTTGAGGTCGCGGTAAAACAGCTTTCCAAAAGCTTCTAAAATTCCACCACTAAGGTGCCTGTAATATTTTTCATCAAATATATCTACAAGGTTACTTACGCCCATAGCGAGGCCCATACGTGCTTTGGTATAGCTTGAAAAATATTCAACAACTTTATAATATTCCTGGAAGTTAGATATCATAACTGTTTGCCCCAGTGAACAAAGCAATTCTGCCCGGTCCATGAAATCACGCTCATCAATTTCACCTTCGGATCGAAGGTTGGACAATGTTATTTCAAAAACTACCAGTGTTTTGTCTTTGTCAACTTTATTTTCTTCAAGGAACATTTTGTATGATTTCTCATACATATCCATATTTACTTTTGTAACCGGCCTAAAGCTTCCCCTTAGCGCCAGGATATTCTTTTTGTACAATACCGCAGCCGGAAGTATGTTTTGCCCGCTTGGATTGAACATAACCGCATCAGTCATTCCGTTTTTTACCAGTTGTAAGCTTATAAGGCGGTTATCGACATCGGCAAAACGCGGCCCTGCAAAGTTTATGGTGTCAATCTCAAGTTGGTCCTTGTCAAGGTTGTCATACAGGTAACGCAACAGTTTTTTAGGGTCATTGTATTTATAAAATGCGCCATAAATAAGGTTTACCCCAAGTATGCCGAGAGTTTCCTGCTGCAGGCGCGCATCATTTTCCCTGAACCTTATATGTAGTATTATTTCGTTGTAATCCTCATCCGGTTCCACCTGGTATTTAATGCCTACCCATCCATGCCCTTTGAACTGCTTGGCAAAATCAATAGTAGCTACTGTATTGGCATAGCTAAAAAACATTTTATTAGGATGCTTGTCGCGTTTCAGCCGGCTTTCAATAAGTTTCACCTCGTGTGTCAGCATTTTTTTTAACCGGCTTTCCGTGACATAGCGGCCATCTTCTTCAACACCATAGATGGCGTCACTGAAATCTTTATCGTAAGCCGACATTGCCTTGGCAATAGTCCCTGAAGATCCGCCCGCCCTGAAAAAATGCCTCACCGTCTCCTGCCCGGCGCCAATCTCGGCAAACGTACCGTATATGTTCTCATTTAGGTTTATTCGCAGCGCCTTATCCTTTGTAGAAGGAACGTGCTCGATTATCCTGTCGCCTTTGAGGGTAATGTCGTTATCGTTTAATTTCATAGCTGATTATGGTATGAAGCAAAGTTAGCAAAACAAGGCGTTTTATAAAACAAATAATCCTATTTTTGTAAAAAAACAAGCTGTGCTGAAAGTATGGTTTTTAGGTACCGGAACCTCCCAGGGAATACCCGTGATTGGGAGTACACATCCTGTGTGCCGCAGTGCCGACCCGCATGATAAGCGCCTGCGTGTTTCGGTATGGCTGCAATGGGATGAATATTCATATGTAATAGACTGTGGGCCTGACTTCAGGCAACAAATGCTGAACTGCGGATGCACCAGGCTTGACGGCATTTTATTTACCCATGAGCATGCCGACCATACAGCGGGCCTTGATGATATACGGCCTTTCTTTTTCCGGCAGGGGCACATCCCTGTGTATGCCCACCATAGGGTGCTGGACAGCCTTAAACGCCGTTTTGATTATATTTTTGAAGAAGAAAATAAATATCCCGGCGCACCTTCAGTGAACGCTGTTGAAGTGATAGCGGGAAACCCCCTTTTCCTGGGCGGCAAAAACGTTATTCCGGTCCGGGCCCTTCATGGCAGCCTCGAAATTTTTGGGTACCGCATTGATGATTTTGCCTATCTTACAGATGTTAAGGCTATGGACAACGAAGAAATTAATAAGCTTCTGGGCCTGAAAGTACTTGTGGTCAGCGCACTACGGGAAGAACCTCACGAGACCCATTTTAACCTCAGGGAAGCGCTGGATTTTGTAGCATTAGTAAAACCGGAAAAGGCTTACCTTACGCACATTAGCCATTTACTTGGTTTCCATGCCAGAGTGCAGCAAAATCTCCCTGATAATGTATTTCTGGCATATGATAACCTGCAAATAACTATTTAATATTATGAAAAAGAACCTTTATTTATACCTGTTTATTTTTTCGCTCCTTATTAACATTTTCACCTATGTCTATTTTGACAATAAAGCAAAATTTAACCAAAGCCAGCTGGCCAAAGCCGAAAAGAATGATAAAGCAGCTTCTGACAGTATCAGGTATTTTAAGCAGGTACTTGAAGAAGCAAATTATTTCAGCCTTGAAAATAATGATAACGCCGCGGAATATTTTGCAGGGCAGGACATTGCCGCATTATCAGAAAAAGTTCGTGCCGGGATTGATAAGTATAACCAAAACAAAAACGGCAACCCTTTAGTAGAATATCCGGCGATAGGCGGTGTTCCATTCCTTATCAACAAAATAAAGATACTGAACCACAGGTGGATTATTGCCGATTTCAGTAATGGCAAAGCGTGGGGTGAAGTGTTGATAAAATATTTTGTTGACAGCAATGGACAGGTTACTTATGAACCACTGCAAACAATCCTGTATTCTGATACTGTAAATTAATTTTTTTTGTACTTTTAATCTCCTTAAAATACTCACCTCATGAAAAAGCTGTTTTTACTTGCTGCCCTGCCGCTGCTCTTGCTCTCATGCGATTTTATGTTCAAGGAGCGCAAAGATAAACAGCATGAAGCCAACGCAGAAAACAGAGTTGTACTGGGTACGGACAGTGATGAAAAAGGCTGTGTGGCTTCTGCCGGCTACAGATGGTCGGTTTTAAGGAAAGAATGTATAAGGCTTTTTGAAGAAGGATACAGGCTTAATAAAATAAATACGCTCAAAGAGGGTACCGATGCTGAAAGTGCGTTTATTATTTTTGATGAAAATGGAGAACGGGCGGAACTTTTCCTGCCTGATGCCGGTTCAAAATCAGTTATACTCAGAAGAGAAAATAAAAATAGCCCTTATACCGGTGATGGCTGGGCTTTACTGAAAAATAAGGGCTTTTCACTGAGCAGGAACAGGCAATTGCTATTTGCCGCTGCTGCCATAGAAGAAAGCCGTATAATAGGTACTGACCAACCCGAGGAACAATAAATTTAATTAGGGACTACTTATCAAGCCATGCCAGCAAATCATAAAAATTTTGTGGCGCCACTCCATGCCCTACCGGATATTCATGGTATTCTACACCAGGAACAATGCCTTTAAGTATTTCCGGAGCTTTCCGCGCCCATTCAACAGGTATAACCTGGTCAACAATACCATGGGATATAAAAAAGCGCAGTTTTGAAAGTTTTTCCGAAGAATGGTTATAATTTATTATTTCTGTATTAAGATAGCCACTTAGTGCAGCTACGCGTTCCACTTTTTCTGGATAGGAAAGTGCTACGGCATAGCTGAGTATAGCCCCCTGGCTGAAGCCTATCAGTGTAATCCTGCTTTTATCAACAGGGTAACCGGCAACGAGTTCATCTATAAATTTCCCAATAAGGTCTCGCGACTGTACGGCCTGCACTTCATCGGAAAATTTATTCATTGCAGCATCAAAATTTATTGCGTACCAAGCATTACCATGAGGCGGAAGGGGATGAGGGGCCCTCGCAGAGACAATAAAATAGTCATCAGGCAGATGGACGGCAAATGAAAACAGGTCTTCTTCATTGCTGCCATAGCCATGCAGTAACAACAAGAGCGGATTTTTTTCTTTTTTAGCCTTCGGCTCCCTTACAATGTGGTATAGTGAAAATTCCATTATATTGTCCTGAATACTTTCTGGAACAGGTGGCCGATTATAGGGATAGGGCGCATTTCGCCTTTTGCTGCCATGATGATGCCATAGCTCCACAATACAGCCATAAATATCCACATGGCAAATGTAATATTGATATCGTTAAAACGGCTTACTATAGAGCCTAACCCTAAAAACATAAGCGATAGGCCCAGTGCCTGCCGTATATGGAAAGCAGCATAAGGGTTTTTCTTCTCGGCATTTATGGTTAACGCTATCAGGGCACCAACTATCAGGATATAGCTCGTAATAGCTATGGGTTTTCCTTTCTCCGTTATTTCGTCCATTAGTATATGTTTATAATACTTTTATTTTCAATATCAGTGCGCTTATCAAACGCAATATCATGATAACCGGCGCTGCCTGCTTTGGTATTTAATTGTAAGGTTGCCCGCCCCAATTCGGTGCCGTCATCACCGGCTACTTTAAAAGTAATATCGCCACTGAATGCTTTTTCAGTTATGAGATAGATTACCAGTTTGTTGTCTTTTTTGGTAACAGAATCATTTTCAATATAAAATTTACCGGTAGTAATACCTTTTGCCTTAAGTTCTTCTGAAAGTACCAGTTTGCAGCCCATATCGCGCTCTATATGTGCGGAAACTTCATCAACTACTTTATTTGCGGTCCGTTCCACTACCTCACTGCTCTTTTCTATGGCTTCTTTCGTTTTTTCTGTAACGTCTTCACGGCATCCTGCCATTACAGCAACTGCTATAATTAGAATAATAACTTTTTTCATGGCCTTTACTTGTTTAAAATTAGTTTTCCGTTATTATATATCCCATATACTTTACCTATAAGTTCCCTGCCAAGAAAAGCAGTATTTTTAGATTTTGATAAAATATCCCTGTTGGTAAATATACGGCTTCCCTGTGTAGTAAACAATGTAAATGATGCCTTTTCTCCTTCGGCAATAGCTGGGGCATCAATATTAAAAATTCTTTTTGCGGCAGTAAATTTTTCCACTATGGTATCAGCAGGCAGCACTCCCATCAAAGCGCCAAAGGCTGTTTCAAGGCCAATTGTGCCATCTTTGGCCAGGTCAAATTCCATTTTCTTATTCTCTATGTCTACAGGATTATGGTCACTCGTTATGATATCTATAGTACCGTCCGATACTCCTTCTATTAATGCATTCCTTTCCACTTCGGTACGCAGCGGCGGCAACACCTTGTAGCGGGTGTCAAACCCTGTGAGCACTTCATCGGTAAGCACCAGGTTATGTACAGCCACGCTGCAGGTTACTTGTAGCCCTTTTGCTTTAGCTTCCTGTATAAGCTGTACCGATTTTGAAGTAGTAATAGTGGGGATATGCATTTTCCCGCCTGTATACTCCAGCAATAAAAGGTTGCGCGCCACCTGAAGCTCCTCTGCGATTGGGGGTATGCCTTTTAACCCCAACCGGGTGCTTATCTTTCCTTCGTGCACCACGCCTTTGCCCTTTATTTTATCGTCTTGTGAAAAAGCTATAATAAGCGCGTCAAAATCCTGTGCGTATTGCAGGGCTATCTTCAGCAGGTTTGCATCGGCAATCGGTTTGTTATAATCGCCAAAGGCTACCGCCCCTGCATTCTTCATGTCAAAAAGCTCAGCTATGTCCTTGCCTTCACTGCCTTTTGTAAGTGCGCCGATAGGATGTAAGGAAGTGGCATGGCCCTGTGCTTTACTTTTGAGAAATGCAATATCGGCCTGTTTGTCGGCTACAGGGATGCCATTGGGTTGAACAGCCACATCGGTAAAACCACTTTTGGCCGCAACATAAAGCCCATTGGCAATAGTTTCCCTGTCTTCAAAGCCGGGTTCACCAAAACTTACGGAAGTGTCAAACCATCCGCCCGAAATATGAAGGCCGGGCAGCTCTATAACCTCATGGCCTGATACTTCGGTAATACTACCAATTTTTGTTATAATGCCATCCTGTACCTGTATATCGGCAGATTTACCATTATACGGGCTGTTCCTGTCAATAATAGCGGCATTTTTAAAAATCAGGTTCATTTTACAAATTTTTGGATGAAGAGTTCAAGCAATAAGAAAACCAGTGTTCCGATGACAAACCATTTCCAGAGCTCATCGGCAGTACGGCTTGATTTAATGTCGTTATATACTGTAGCAACAGAATCGGCTTTTGTGAATTTGTCCAGTACAGAAGTGTTATCAAGGTTCAGGTTGCTCTCGGTACGTGCATGGTTAAAACTGATGTTCTTTAGTAGGGTAGAGCCTCTCATGATGCTGTAATTACCGGCTTTTTCCGGATAATCCCCAAAAGATAATTTTACTTTGTTATCCAGTAATTGTTGCATTGGTATAAAACTACCTTCATTATTTTTTACTGAAACCACTTCGTCTGCCGAAAGCTGCGCATCCAGGACAAGGCTACGGTTCCTTCCTATAGTAAAAGCGGATATACCGGTTTTATTATTGTTTTGCGCCATATTATAAAAAGTGGGTACAATGAGTGGCGAATTTTGGAAATTACTATTGGTTTTATTGATGGGTGCAGAAAATACATACAGATTACCAATCCGGTTGCTGACGGATATAAGGAACGGTGTCTGGTCATCATAAGCCAGCACCGGTAGCCCTGCGCCTGAAAGTGTAAATCCACGGCTTACTTTCGGATACTGGAAATTATTAGCTTTTTTCTCAAATACAGTCTGGTAAAGCGGGTGGCTGAAAGAAATTTTGGTAATCTGTCGCTCGTTTGCCATACTGCCTCTAAAAGCAGCATTGCCAAAGCTACCCAGCATATTATTAAGGTTTTGCATTTTTGCCTCGCCTGAAGGTATAACTACAATATTGCCTCCTCTTTCATAAACTGATTTCAGGGTTGTTACCAGCGCCTGTGGTATTTCAGCAAGCTCATTAAGTATTATGGCATCCTGGTTTTGAAGACTGTTATAATCCAGGGCGTTTAATTCGCTGCTTTTAAAACTGAATTCATCTTCCGTATAAATCCGTGCAAGGAAACTGTTTTTTACACTTTCGCCTATAGCCAGCACCTTTGCTTTTTCAGGCTTTGAGATACTGAAGTAGTAGGTATTGTCATAAGTAAGGCTGTTGTCAGACACTGAGACATAGCCATGAAAGTCTTTTTTAGGGATGTTGAAAGCAGTCGTTTCTTTGTTTTTATTAAATTTAATTATTGTCTTAGCAATCATTTTATTACCATCATATATCGAAACCGGCATTTCATCTTTAAAATCACCATAAGCTTTCATTTCGGCTGTGACTTCATAAAAATTGTCCATCACCTGCGATATATATACACTATCTACTGACACATTTTTCCTGTTTTCTGCTTCGGGTACAAGGGCATAAACCGGGTTCCCGTTTCCTAATCCCGAAACATTTTTGCTGTCAAGGTTTACAGCATCGGTAATGATTACTACATCTTTGCTTCGCCTGCTTTTTGCCTCGGCTTTGGTAAACAGGAAATCCGGGCGGAAAGGCACAGCGCTGTATGCCAGGTTCTGCAGGTCTTTTTGTATTGATTTTATATCGGTATCCCAGTAGGCGCCATTGGTAGTAAGCAGCGAGAACTGCTGGTCTCCGGGAGTGTTTTCAAGCAGGTCCTGTACAGCACGTTTAAGCAGTTCGCCTTTGCTGCCTTTGGCCTGCATTGAAAAAGAATTATCAAGCAGTATCAGCATTTCATTTCCGGTATTGCCTGTATCTTTAGCTTCAAAATAAGGCTGCGCAAATGCGGTTATCAGTAAGGCCAGCAGCATGAGCCTCGTAAACAGCAGCAGCCATTTTTTTATTTGTGAACTTTTGCGTGTTTGGATGCTCAGTTCTTTAAGGAATCGTACATTAGTAAAATACTCTTTCCGGAAACGGCGCAGCTGAAATAAATGTATGAGTATGGGGATTACCAGCAGAAAAAGGAAGTAAAGAATTTCAGGGTGTTTAAACTGCATCCGTGTTGAAAGTTTGTCAAAAATACAAATTTTATTCTAACATGATAACCCGAATTCCTCTTATAAATTTCAGATAACGTTTAAATACTTACTTTTGTTATTACTAATTTGTCCATGATGAAGATAATCGCCTTAGTCATTTTATTTGTATTTATGCACGCAGGTGCACAGGATTATAATCTGGTTGTAGGTACTTATACCAGGGCGTGCGACAGTAAGGGTCTGTATGTGTATGATTTCAATTCCGCTACTGCCGAAACAAAACTGAAAAGTACATCAGAATTTATAAATAATCCCAGCTATTTGACTGCCTCACCCGATAACAAATATATTTATACAGTTAATGAAAACGGCGAAAAAAGCGGGGTGACTGCCCTGCGGTATACGCCGGGTAACGGAAAATTAAAATCCTTACATGACAAAGATTCAAGAGGCGAGGATCCCTGCTACATTATCAGTAACGAAAAACATGTTATTGTGGCTAATTATACCGGTGGTACCATTTCGGTTTTTGAGCGTAATGCTGATGGCAGCCTTACCGACGCCAAACAGCTTGTAAAGCATTCCGGCAGGAGTATCAATAATGAGCGGCAGGAAAAACCGCATATTCACATGGTACAGTTTTCGCCCGATAAAAAGTATGTATTTGCTATTGATCTGGGTACAGACAAAATATACATATACCACTACAATCCTAATGAGGAAAATAAAATACTGGTACTGAAGGATGTTATTGTCACTAAGGCCGGAAGCGGGCCGCGGCATATGGTATTTAATCCCAACGGGATTTTTTTTTACGTCCTGCACGAACTTGATGCCAGCCTTACGGTTTACAGCTGGATAAAGGACAAAGCCATGCCTATACAGGAACTTAGTATAGCCATTAAAGACGAAGGCTGCAAAAACAGCGGTGGCGATCTTCGTTTTACGCGTGACGGGAAATTCTTATATGTAACCAACCGGGGCGATGCAAACACGGTTACCATTTTTAAAAGCCACGCCAACGGAATGCTTAATTTTGTGGAAGAACTCCCAACCATGGGTGAAGAGCCACGGAATATATCCATAGATCCAAAAGATAATTTTGTTTTGATCGGCCACCAAAAAAGTAATGATATTGTAATATTCAAGCGGGACAAAACCACCGGGAAACTAACCGATACCACAAAACGTATAAGGCTGTGTTCGCCGGTATGCTTAATATTTACTAACAATAAGTAAATTTTTTTAATGCCCCAACCCACCTGAAAGGTATGTTCATCAGACTGCGCCGTATCTACAGGAGTGACCCGCAGCTGAGGTACCCCTGTAATAGGCATACTCAAAAGGGAATTTTAAGGGGTTACTTCCGTTTCTTTTTTGCTGCTTTTTTAGCTTCTGCAGCCCGGTTACGGGGTTCCGTTTTTTTGGGGTTGCGCCTCCCGGGGCCTCCAAGGTTTACTTTTTTGTTCTTGTCTTTTTTTTCGTGGAAGGCCGTGCCACCTTCATGCTTTGGCCTCTTGAGCAACTGTTTTATTTTTTTCTTTTCTTTTTCGAATTCGAGCAGTTTTTCTGCGATTTCAATTCCTTCTGGTACAGGCAGTATAGCAATTTCTTTTTCCATAAGAAGTTCTGCCGCAATTTGCTGTTCTTCTTCCTTAGGCGTTATGAAACTAATGGCAATACCTGTTTTATCGGCACGGCCCGTCCGGCCAATACGGTGAATATACTGTTCGGGTACTTCCGGGAACTCCATATTAATCACATGGGTTATATCGCTGATATCAAGGCCGCGCGCCATAACATCGGTAGTAACTATACCCCGCAGCTCACCCGACTGGAAAGCTGCCATGGTGTTGAGCCTGTAGTTCTGCGATTTGTTAGAATGTATAACTCCAAACTGCTCCGGGTAATCTTCCTCAATCTTCTCCATTAATATATCTGCCGTACGCTTGTTATTCACAAATACCAGCACACGGTCAAAGCCTTCGCCCTCCAGCAGGTGCTTCAGCATGTTTATCTTGGTCAGGAAGTTCGGCACATGGTAACCCTGCTGCTCAATCTTTTCCAATGGCGTACCCGATGGCGCCAGTGTAACCTCTTCCGTTAAATCAAAATACTCATCCAGCATTTCATCCACCTCATCAGTCATGGTTGCCGAAAATAAAATATTTTGACGCTTTGATTTCATCATGGACAGTAAAGATGTTATCTGGAAACGGAAACCGAGGTTCAGGATTTCGTCAAACTCATCTATAACCAGTTTTTGCAGTTCGTCAAAACGTACTATATTGTCCAGCGCCAGGTCCATCATCCTTCCCGGAGTACCTATCAATATATCTACACCCTGGTAAACAGCTGTTTTTTGTGTGTTGATATTAACCCCTCCATAGACCCCAAGGGTGCGTACTGACATATATTTAGTCAGTTTTTCCACTTCCTCCGTTACCTGCACTACGAGTTCCCGCGTAGGTACTATAACAATAACACGGGGCGTATGTGTACCGGCAAATTTCCATTGCTTTAATATCGGAAGTAAGTAAGCAAAGGTTTTTCCGGTACCAGTCTGCGCTATACCCATCATGTCCCTGCCGGAAGTAATCACAGGCATTGATTTCAGCTGGATAGGGGTAGGGGTTTTGTAACCAAGCTCATCAAGCGCTTTTTGCAGTGATTTAGGCAGGCCGAGTTCGTGAAATGATGGCATATAAATAATTTTGGCAAAGATAGGTTTTTTAAAACTAAGGCTGAAAATACAGCCATGCCTATATTTAACATAATCTTTTCAAATTTTTAATTTAACGGTTTTATCTTAGCTGTAGCAAAAGAAACTTTATGGCTGAGTATAAGGCAATAGGTGGAAAAATAAGCATAGCCGCCATACGTAGTTACCTGTTTGACAAGAAAATTGATAAAGGGGACACTCTTGTACTTAACCTGATGGACTATGAGCATATACTGGATGAAATCAGGTATTCCGGTGACAAAGTTGATATACCTGTCAATGTGCTTGGAGTGCTGCTTACGAAAAGCAACGATGTCCCGGCAGGTAAAATACAGATAGTGAAAAATGAAAAAACCATTGAATAGCCATCTTACTATTATTATATTTAATAAAAAGCTTCGTAGTAGTGCCCGGAGCTTTTTTTATACAATAAAAACTAGAAGCCATGAAAGACAATTTTGAAGTAATTGCCGGTGCCTTTGAAAAGGCAGGCATAGACGTAGCTACCGCAGAATACAGCATTACAGCGTATTCACTTAATACTGACCTGAGTTTTAAGTTTAGCAACAGGGCGGAATTTCTTGATTTTTTAGGCCTCAGGGAACCGGATGACACTAAAAAAATAGAAAAAATTGACGCCTCTTTCACAGATCAGGGCATAGACGCCGCCAACTTTTTTTATGTGAATTTTTACCAGCCCCGGAAAATTATAGAAATGTAACAGCGAGCCATGGATTTAGGATACCTCAAACTGAAAATAGATATAAAAAGTGAACATGATGAGTACAGGAAAAAGTACGAGTTCAGAAGGAAAGAAACCAAAAAAGAGGAAATAAAAAAGATTTTTGAAAGCTTCCGTGATTTTTTTAAAAATGACGGAAACTTCAAATTCAGGGAAAATGAACATAGCCTTACTGCTGAATATAAAGGCCACGGAATAACCCTTGAAATTGATGTGTACAAAACTATCGCTGAACAGGGTTTTTCTATTGAAGGCATTATAAATACCTATGAAAAAAAATCATTTGCATTTGTTGCGGAAGCAGTATGCAATAAAGAAGCAGCATTACTGCAGCCGGCTGATGCAGACGACCAGGAAAGGATGATACATGACACTCGTTTCTACCGCGATTTTATTGATGGAGAAGTATATTATACTTTCCGTTACATAATAAAAGGAAGAGATGAAGCTTATGCTACTATGGGTGAATTGCTTTTTGCGCTGTAAAATAAATTATAGTAATCAGTAAAGGCCGGAAAAGAAAAGTACGCATATATCAATACGCTTCCGGACATTTTAGAAGAAAAACAGAAAAAAAGGTAGTATCTCACTAACTGTGTAAGTATAAAAATAATGGGGTTT
>NZ_NOXV01000209.1 GCF_002251835.1 Flavobacterium cyanobacteriorum | reverse complement strand
TCGTCAACCCTTTTTTATTTAACAAATAAGTTTAAACCACTTCTACTTGTAATATAAATAGGCATTAATACGTTATACACATTTTAAACTATTAGTTATATTTGCTTATCATGAAAAGAAGCATACTAACCATACTCTTTATGATTACGTTCGCTGCTATGGCACTGGCACAGCCTGACCGCTCTTCCGGGGGGCTGGTCATACCCCGGAGCGATAAGCCGGTGACCGCTCCTGATCCTTCGCCAGCGCCTTCAGGATATGTGAGCCCTTTCAATACCGATCCATTTAAAAAAGAAATTAAAAGTACTTTATGGGTAGGCACTGAAGAGAAACCCCGGACTGTGCTGGAAGAAAAAAACAATTTCACAACAGGCGGCAGCGAATATGCCAGCCGTGTAGCGATAAAGCCAAAAGGCGAATCCAGCGATGCATATAAAGGAAATATTGATTATGGTATTATCAGGACAAAATCGCCTTATATAATATTATCAGCCTATGATTTTGGCGCTGAAGACGGTGACAGGGTAAAAGTTACCGTTAATGATGTTGTGGTGACCTACAACATCACATTGTCTAATTATACCCAGGCCATTATCATAAACCTGTCAGAAGGATTTAATGACATCCGTATTGAAGCCCTTAACCAGGGAACCCTTGGGCCAAACACCGGAGGTTTTACCATCTATGACAACGCTGAAAAAAAACTAAAAAATAATGAATGGAACCTCGCAACAGGATTTTATGGAAAGTTCCTGGTGATAAGAGAATAGTGCGTGTTCCTTGTTTAGCATGATACAGCAGGGTTTAACTTTAGCTTAAAAACCAGGCCATCTGCCTAACTTTATATTTACAAAATGTTCTTTTTTTAAATATGTTTCCATAAAATACCCTTAACTGTGGCTGTGTATTTTTGACATCAAACAATTAACTATTATGATGACACAGCTTACAAAAAAATCACTGGTAATCTTTGCTGCTTTAGGCCTCACAATGGTGGCCTGTAAAGATGATGACAGCAACAGCAACAACACACAAAGCATTAATGAGCAGATTGATTTCAGCTCACATTCCTCTGTTCCGCCGCTGGTTAAGCCAATGCCGGGATTTGACAACCTGCAGATAAGCTCGCTTATCAGTTCGCCTGACCAGCTTGCCCAGTCTCCGGGGTTCAAGTATGGCCCGCAGCCTGATGGTGGCGGCCTGATGCAGGACCCGGACAGTGATGGATACATCATGATTACCAACCATGAGATCATCCAGTCAGTATCGAGGGTATATCTTGATAAAACCTTTAAGCCTGTAAAAGGCGAGTATATTGTTGATGCAGTTGGGGGTATGACACGCCTTTGCTCAGCTACACTTGCCACTCCTGAAGTTCATGGTTTTGGCCCTATGTTCCTTACTGCCGGTGAAAGCGGGCAGGAAAGTATGGTGCACGGTATAGACCCGTTAGGACTGGCCTCTGAAAGGAGCAGGAACGACAGGACGTTGCCGGCGCTTGGAAAAGCAAGTATGGAAAATGCCGTACCGCTGCCCAAACAGGCTTTCCCGGGCAAAACTGTTATCCTTATAGGTGAAGACCAGTTATACACTACGTCTCATATTAGTGCAGGACAGCTTTTAATGTACATGAGCAACTCTCTGGGCGACCTTACGAACGGAAAACTATATGCCCTTAAGAGGACTAACAACAACCAGGTTGAAATGGAAATGCAGCCCGGCAGCACTTATGACGTTTCATTTGTAGAGATACCAAACGCAAAGAACATCAGCGGGGCAGAGATCAATACACTAGTTAACAGCCTTGGCGCAATTCGTTTTTCAAGGGTTGAGGATGTGGATTACAGGAAAGGTACTGCCGCTAACAACCGTGAAATATACTTTACGGCTACAGGCCAGGCATCATCAAACCAGCCAGTTGCAGGTTACACTATGTGGGGCCGTGTTTACAGGCTTAGGATGAGCGAGAACAACCCGCTTGCGGGTACGCTTGAAGTAGTGGCAGAAGGAGACAGCACTCCGGGTACCGGGCTTATCAATCCTGATAACATCACTGTTACTGAAAATTTTGTTTACATCCAGGAAGATGGCGACAGCTACTACACTGCTGCCCAACACGATTCTTACATATGGCAATATAACATCAACTCAAGGGCTCTGAAGCCCTGGCTGACCATGAAACACGACAGGGACGTACCTTCATGGAACAGTACTTACAACACCACTGGCGAAACGCGTTATGGCAGCTGGGAATATGGTGCTATGGAGGATATATCTGACCTGATAGGAGTGCCGGGTACGTTTATAATAAACCTTCACCCGCACACCTGGCAAAAACCTGAATTCCAAAATGCTGACGGCAGCGGCACAACCACTAACAAAGAAGGTGGCCAGACTGTAGTTATAAGGAATGTGGAAAGATAATTGTTCTTATAATAACCTGTAAACAACCCTTTTTTTGGAAAGGGTTGTTTTCGTTTTAACTACACAATGAAACCATTACAATACTTAATATTATTCATTATACCAACCCTATTCTTTTCATGCAGCGAAAAAGAATATAAAAGGACAATAAAGCAGGACATCCTTACTGAAACTGACCTGCTTGAAAAAGATATAAATACATTTATTGCTGCTGCAGAAAAAAATGCCGGAACACGGCAACTGCAGGCCCAGTATAAAAAGAGTAAACTGCAATACAAAAAACTGGAGTGGGCTGTAGAATATTTTATCCCGGCAAGCGCGCGTTTTATGAACGGCCCCGCCCTTGATGAGCTTGAACTGGAAGAAAACAGGGAATTTCCGCCCCACGGTTTCCAGGTTATTGAAGAACTGCTTTTCCCGGAATTTGACAACAGTAATCAAGAAGAACTGGTACGTGAGCTAAAGGTATTGCTAAATTATTCCCGACAGATACGAAAGCATTTTGATGCTATTACTATAAGCCCTGATTATGTTATGGATGCTACAAGGCTACAGGTGTATCGCATCATCACTCTTAGTATTACAGGTTTCGATTCGCCTGTCGCTTTCCTTTCCATACCGGAAACAAGCGCTAGCCTCGCATATATCCCTGTTATTATCGAACAGCTTGATGCCGGGCTGCCTGAACGGGAAGATGAACTGCGAGGCCTGATTAACAATGCTGTTGCCTATTGCGACAGAAACCGGGACTTCAACAGGTTCAACAGGGCCGAATTTATAACCACGCACCTCAACCCAATATCGAAAAAGCTATATGAATTTCAAAAAGCGGCAGGTATAAGGAATGTTGTCCGAAACAGGGCATTAAAGGCAGATGCGGCTTACCTTTTCGCAGAAAATGCTTTTGATGTTGATGCTTTTATACCTTCGCAGGAATATAAATTTACGCCTGAAAAGGCTGAATTAGGTAAGATGCTGTTCTATGACAATGCCCTTTCTAAGGATAATAACCGTAGCTGTGCTACCTGCCATAAACCTGATAAAGCATTTACCGACGGGCTTAAAACCAATATTTCCCTTACCGGGATAAACCTCAGGCGCAATACTCCTGCCCTTACCTACGCATCATTACAGCACGGGCAGTTTTGGGACCTACGGCAGCCTGACCTTGAAAAGCAGACGGTAGATGTAATACAGAACCGGGAAGAAATGCATGGCTCTATGGATGTTATCCTAAATAAAATTATAGCCGACAGCAGGTATAAAGAAGGTTTTAAAAAAGCATTCAAAACTGATAAACCGGAAGCATGGCAGGTACAAAATGCGCTTGCCAGCTATGTGCGCTCCCTTAACAGCTTTGATTCAAGATTTGATGACTATATGCGTGGCAACAGCAATAGCCTTACTGCTGAAGAAATTGAAGGGATGAATCTTTTTATGGGTAAGGCAAAATGCGCCACATGTCATTTTACCCCCATATTTAACGGGACTGTGCCGCCTAATTTTGTAAAGACAGAGCACGAAGTTATAGGCACACCTAAGGATAAAGCCGGCAGGCAGCTTAGCGATGATAACGGCAGGTATATTTTTAACAAGATGCCACAGCTGAAAGGCGCATTTAAAACACCGGGGCTGCGCAATGTTGCAATTACGGCACCTTACATGCACAATGGCGTATTTGATACCCTGGAAGAAGTGGTGGATTTTTACAACAAAGGGGGCGGGCTTGGTATGGGCCTCCCGGCAGAAAACCAGACACTGCCATTTGATAAGCTAAGCCTTACTGATAAAGAAATGAAAGCATTAGTGGCATTTATGAAAACACTGACAGATAAGCAATATGAAAAATAAAAGGGACTGTCTCAAAGTGCTAAACAGGATCTTGTCATTTTGACGAAAGAAGAATCTTATTGAATAAATTGAGATTTTTCATTTTATTACATTACATTCAGAATGGCATTTTTGAGACAGTTTCATCTTCTTATTCTATAAGCTATTGCCTCTCACAATACCCACAATATCAATTCCCTTTTAATATAGTAAATATTCTATACTGCTTGTTTCTACTACGCCAATGGTGCAACTTTTGAGAATAGCAATGTATAGCATCTTTAATAATATGTTACTTCTTTGGAAATCCCGCTATCACCAGTGTATCTAGCCGTGGCAGGGCTATTTTTAAAACGTAAAATTCTCTCCTTACCATTATTGTCCACTTCAATATAAAGACTTCCATAATTATTAGCCTCCACTTTTAAGCTAAAGCGTACCTTCTTTGGGTTTTGAGCATTAATTTTTTTATATAAATCCCTTGGCAATAAAATATGGGTGTCATATCTCAAGGTATCGTTTTTTTTCCGCCATGCCATAACCATATCCGCCGGCAGTTTTCTTTTTGACATTACTTCGTTATTTATAGAATTGTAATAAACCGTCCCATCTAATGATGAGTATAAGACGTCGAAAACATCAAATTCAGGGTTAGGACTATTAAAATCAAAATAGATATCATACTCCTTTTCATTTTCAGCCCAAACTTCATAAGGAATCCCAAAGTGCCCCCAATACGTTTTGAATTTGTACCAATATTCACCCTCTTTGTATTCAAAGTCGTTACCGGGATTAGCGACCTCGCCTTTTAGTTGCGCTTTTGCAATTTCAACTAAAATGATGTCGTCTGAGCTGATAAACTGAGCCCATACCCTAATCCACCCACCGGGAGCCATGCCTACTATTATATGACCTATATCATTTTCTTTATCAAGACAATATTTTTTAAACAATATGAAGATCTTATTGTATGGCAGCAGTACTGTACCTTCAAATTTTAAATTTTCTACTGCGCTGTAATATCGAATAGTTGCACTGCTTGGCAAATTTTTATACCTATCACCCGACACTACTGTGCCATAGCCAGACCCCCAGCCGTTATCAAAATTAGTTAGGCTGCCGTTCCCTGAATATTGCAAGTCCACACTACAGTCCCCAACCGGGTAATATTTTGGGGCTGAAATACCGGCTTCCCACATGAATTTATCGACCGGTATAGAATTTCGCTTATCCTGACAGGAGATATATAAAAGTATCACCATTGCCCAAGAAAAGTGTTTAACTAGGGTTCTCATTTTGGAAAAGCTAATGTGTAATTTATAATAAATGCTATTATTAAGGGTTTACAACAACATAGTTTATAGTTTTCTTTGTCATTAATTATTCCAAACTTAAAGTTATCTGCCCGTCTTCATCAAGGGTAATATTCTGTTCTTCATCCCCGGACAGATTTTCTTCGCCTTTCACTTCCATTTCTTCAGGGACCTCTTCTGCAGGCTCTTCGTAAGG
Organism: Flavobacterium cyanobacteriorum; assembly: GCF_002251835.1. Lineage (GTDB taxonomy): Bacteria > Bacteroidota > Bacteroidia > Flavobacteriales > Flavobacteriaceae > Flavobacterium > Flavobacterium cyanobacteriorum. The sequence continues at coordinate 6,388 of NZ_NOXV01000209.1, read as the reverse complement.
CAGCGGGTCCAGGAGGTTTATCTGTTTTACCTTATCGGTGGTGAGCTGGTTACCCTGTGCTTTTATACCTTTTACGGCTATGAAATTTTCAAGGTCAACTGTCAGGTTCTCTTTTTGCACCCCTTTTACTTTAGAAAATATTACTTCAGCAACAGGGCGGTAATCAGTTGAAACTATCTCCAGTTGGGAATTCGGATGATCGCTTATAAATGTTTCTTCTTTATTTTCATTCTCTACAAGGAAGCGTTTCACAAAATAACGTTCTTTTTCACCATCATAATAAATAGCAGAAACAGGCTTTTTAGGATGCCATTTCTCCAGCACTATCATTCCTTCATCAAAGTGTGTGGTAAGTTCAGGTATGATGGTTTTAAGCTTGCCATTCTGGTTGATGATAAGCAGCCTGTCGTTTGGCCTGAACTCGCCCAACAGCTCTCCCCTTCCGTCAACATTAAGGCGCTGCACGGTATCGTCAAACCATATCCTGCGTGGCTTGAGCGTAGAAATTCCTTTTTCTTTAAGCTCTATCTTCTTTATAGGATATTTAGTTACCGTGTTACCCCTGGACTGCCTGCCTTTAATCGCAAGATTGGCAAAATCAAGGTCAAATTTCAGTTTTTTAACGCTACCCACCTGGCGCAGCAAAATAGTAACAACCTCAGCCTCACCATTTGGATTACCTGAAAAGTACAGCACCTGTGAGCCTTTATTGCCCTGCGTAAGGTCGTATAACTTATCTCGGGTGATACCCGATACATTAAAACGTTTTACATAAGAAGGCCCGGATTTTCCATCACGATAAATCATGTTGTATATCGTACGTTTATCACCTTTGTCAAAAACGGCAACGTGTATAATGTCTTTACCTACAAAGGTTTTAACATCAACCTTTGTTACCATCATACTGCCATCGCGCAGGAACACGATTACATCATCAATGTCACTACAATCGGCTACATATTCATCTTTTTTAAGGCCGGTACCAATAAAGCCTTCCTCTCGGTTTACGTATAGCTTGGTATTGCGCAGTACAACTTTAGTAGCCTCAATATTATCAAAGCTGCGAAGCTCGGTCTTGCGCTCACGGCCTTTGCCATACTTATCTTTAAGGTTTTGGAAGTAGCTGATGGCAAACTCTATAAGATGCTCCAGGTGATGTTTTACCTGAGCTATTTCGCCTTCAAGCGCTTCTATCTTTTCCTGTGCTTTATCAATATCAAATTTAGAAATACGCTTAATACGGATTTCTGTAAGCCTTAAGATATCGTCTTCGGTAACAGGGCGCTTCAGGTGCTTCGTGAACGGTTTCAAACCTTCATCAATAGCGCGTATAACCCCCTCCCAGGTTTCCTCCTCTTCAATAAGGCGGTATATTCTGTTTTCAATAAAAATACGCTCTAATGAAAGGAAATGCCATTGTTCCTCCAGTTCGTCAAGCTGAATCTCGAGCTCACGCTTTAGCAGGTCAACCGTACGGTGTGTTGAGATACGAAGCATCTCACTAACACCAACAAAATACGGCTTATGATTTTCAATGACACAGCCAAGTGGCGCTACCGATGTTTCGCAGGCCGTGAAAGCATATAGCGCATCAATAGTCTTATCAGGCGACACACCCGGCGGGAGGTGGATAAGTATCTCCACCTCGGCAGCGGTGTTATCTTCTATTTTTTTTATTTTGATTTTACCCTTCTCATTTGCCTTTAAAATACTATCTATTAAGGTCGAAGTATTCGTGCTGAAAGGTATCTGCGTTATTACCAGCGTACTTTTATCTAACTGCGATATTTTGGCACGTACCCGCACACGGCCGCCGCGCATACCATCGTTGTAGCCTGAAATATCGGCCACACCTCCCGTAGGGAAATCAGGGTACAGCGTAAACGGCTTGTTCTTTAAAACTTTAATGGAGGCATCAATCAGCTCATTAAAATTGTGGGGCAATACTTTGGTAGATAAACCTACGGCAATACCCTCTGCTCCCTGCGCCAGCAGTAGCGGAAACTTAACCGGAAGGTTTACCGGTTCGTTCTTACGCCCGTCATACGACAGCTGCCAGGTTGTAATTTTTGGGCTGTATAATACCTCCAGCGCAAACTTGCTTAAGCGTGCTTCAATATAACGTGAGGCGGCAGCGCCATCGCCCGTAAGGATGTTACCCCAGTTACCCTGCGTATCGATAAGCAGGTCTTTCTGGCCAATCTGTACAATAGCATCGCCAATAGAGGCATCGCCGTGCGGGTGGTACTGCATGGTGTGTCCCACAACGTTAGCCACCTTGTTGTAGCGGCCGTCGTCAAGTTCTTTAAGTGAGTGCATTATCCTTCGCTGCACGGGCTTAAAACCGTCTTCAATTGCCGGCACCGCACGCTCCAGGATAACATAGCTGGCATAATCCAGGAACCAGTCTTTGTACATACCTGTTACCTTGGTAATGGTATCGCCAGACTCAGGATCATCCTGCCTCTCGTAAAAATGTTCCCCTTCAAAGGGTTTTAAATTTTCGTCTTCGTTCATTTATATATAAACGCTTTTCTTATAAAAAGTTTTTCCAACCCTTTTAATATGATCTTTCAGGCTTTCGGAATTTAGCTTATCATATATGGAAATATCAAATAAATAAGGAATATAACTGTCTTCCAAATCATTATATAATTTACTAAAATCTTTTTCTGAAACGTCTCCTAACAACGTAATATCAATATCTGACCCTTCCCTGTAATTGCCTTTTGCTCTTGAGCCATAGATGATTACTTCCTCAATAGATTCGCAACTACTAAGAATCTTAATTATTTGCCTGTAGCTATCAGGATAAATGCCAAACATTATAAATAGGTTTTCATTTTTTCTTCAAATTCTGTAAATATTGGTAAATACTCGGTAAAAATAATTTCCAGTATATCCAAAATCTCTTCCTCATCATAAATATGTGAAGTTTTATTTCGGTTTTTTATTGTGTCAAGCCAAATATCTCCTCTCGAAAGCAAACCGCTGTTAAAAGCCGCTTTAATTGTATCACGGCTGCCATATAATTCAGTTTTACCCTGATGCTCTAAAAAATCTTTCATCACTTTCCACGAAAGTTCCTGCGATACTTCAAATGCTTGAACTACTCCTTGAAGTTCCAGTTCTGTAAACGCACGTTCTTTTCGTAATGCATGAGCGTTTTTTAGCTGCTTAAGTGCGTTTGTAAAATTTTGGAATCGCTGCTTCCAGCGTATATCTTTATCTTCGTTCATAAACGCAATTATTAACAGATTGAAACCATGTATTGAAAATCATGTGCCTACTCCTCCACCACATCAAGCTCCACTTTAAGGTTATTAATGATAAAGTCCTGCCTGTCCGGCGTATTCTTGCCCATATAAAACTCAAGCAATGTCTGTATTGATGTTGCATTGTCCAGCATTACCGGGTCCAGCCTTATATCCTGGCCGATGAAGTGCTTAAACTCATCAGGCGATATTTCACCCAAACCTTTAAAGCGTGTTATCTCCGGTTTGCCTTTCAGTTTTTCAATGGCTGCCCTGCGCTCTTCCTCGCTGTAGCAGTATATGGTTTCTTTTTTATTACGCACACGGAAAAGCGGCGTCTGCAAAATGTACAGGTGGCCTTCCTTGATAAGCTCCGGGAAGAACTGCAGGAAGAATGTTATGAGCAGCAGGCGGATGTGCATACCGTCAACATCGGCATCGGTTGCGATAACAATGTTGTTGTAGCGCAGGTTTTCCATTTCCTCTTCAATGTCCAGCGCGGCCTGCAGCAGGTTAAACTCTTCATTTTCATACACGATCTTCTTGCTCATGCCATAGGAGTTGAGCGGCTTACCCCGAAGGCTGAATACCGCCTGCGTATTAACATCCCTTGACTTGGTTATAGACCCTGAAGCCGAGTCACCCTCTGTAATAAACAGTGTACTCTCCAGGCTGCGTGGGTTCTTGGCATCGGTAAGGTGCACACGGCAGTCACGTAGCTTCTTGTTATGCAGGCTGGCCTTTTTGGCCCTGTCACGCGCCAGCTTGCGTATACCTGATAGTTCCTTACGCTCCCGCTCGGCCTGTAATATCTTTTTGAGCAACGCGTCGGCCACGTCAGGATTGCGGTGCAGGAAGTTATCGAGCTTGTTCTTGATGAAGTCATTCACAAAGGTACGTACGCTGGCCAGCCCCGGCCCCATTTCGGTAGAACCCAACTTGGTCTTGGTCTGCGATTCAAAGACCGGCTCCTCCACCTTGACACTTATGGCACTTACTATGGATTTACGGATGTCTGACGCTTCAAAGTTTTTGTTGTAAAATTCCTTGATGGTGCGTACAATTGCCTCCCTGAACGCTCCTAAATGCGTACCGCCCTGTGTAGTGTTCTGCCCATTCACAAACGAATAATACTCCTCACTGTACTGGGTCTTGCTGTGAGTCATGGCAATTTCTATATCATCATCCTTCAGGTGGATAATGTCATATATGCGGTCGTCTTCGCTTATGGTTTCAGCAAGGAGGTCTTTAAGCCCTTCTTCACTGTAATATTTTTCGCCGTTGTAAATTATTGTCAGCCCCGTATTGAGGTAACAATAATTTTTCAGCATTTTTATAATGTACTCGTTGCGGTACTTGTAGTTTTTAAAGATAGTTTCATCAGCTACAAAGGTTACTTTGGTTCCTTTGCGTTTGGTCGTTTCCACCAGGTCTTCTTCATGGGTAAGCTCCCCGGCTGAGAATTCAGCTGCTTTAAGCTGCCCGTCCCTTACCGATTCAACCCGAAAAAAGTTTGACAGCGCATTCACTGCCTTAGTACCCACACCGTTAAGGCCTACTGATTTTTTAAAAGCTTTGGAGTCATACTTGCCGCCGGTATTCATTTTCGACACGACATCTACCACCTTACCCAGCGGGATGCCCCGGCCAAAGTCGCGTACGGTTACGGTCTTGTCTTTTACGGTAACCTCAATGGTTTTGCCCGTTCCCATTACAAACTCATCGATAGAGTTGTCTATCACCTCTTTCAGCAGGATGTAGATACCATCATCGGGCGAAGAACCATCGCCCAGCTTCCCGATGTACATGCCGGGACGCATGCGGATGTGCTCTTTCCAGTCGAGTGAACGGATGTTATCTTCAGTGTACTGATTCTGCTCCAGCATATGTTTTTTATGGATTTTGTGCTAATGTACTATTTCTGCACAAAATATTAAAGCCGGATGAAAGAAACTTATTAAAAGTATCTTAACATCCGCGTGATATTTTAGAACCGTCTGTCAGCTTTTTACAATCCTGTATGAGGCTACCGACCGTTGGTTGATGTATACAGTCAAATATCCACCGGTATTGCTGCCAAGTGGTATTTCAAACTCCGCAACATCGCCGTCCTGCTTAGGCTGCACTTCCTTAAAAGCCGGGTCTTTTGTGAAACGGTAAGCTATCCGGTCACCGGGCTTTAGGTTTTTGATTTTAAACGGTACGGTCCCGGCTACTGTATAAGCTACCAGGCCCCTGCCCGGGGCCATAAACCTGAAGCCTTCCATAAGATAACTGCCGTAGTATAAAGGAAATGAGGCAAAATCATCCTTGTCAGCATTTGTCAGCAGCCACTTTTCATTATCAGGATAATGATTAAGTACAAAATCATCAGGGCTGGTAAAGAAGTAGCCGTCATTGAACCTGAAATCGAACTTAAGCGGCTCGCCTGTAACCGTACCCGCACCCCACGTGACATCCAGCAGTTTCCACTGCCCGTTGATTTTTACAGCGTTCCATGCATGATCACTGGCGCCGGGTGCCTTGCCAATATGTGTAGGGTGCGATTTAGAGGTGCCGGGTATAATAACCGCTTCGAGCCCAACGCTTTGCGCAAGGCTTTCAAATAACGTAGCGTAGCCCTGGCATACCCCTTTTCTGGTTTTTAAGGTTTTTATGGCAAGGTCATCTTTAAATTTACGCTCTTTAGCCATTTTCTCTTCCTGCGTGCGGAATGAATAGGCAACAGGCCGCTCCGCAATAGTATAGGCTGCAAGGTCATACTTAACATTGGTGGCTATCCAGGTAAAAATGGCACGGGCTTTTTCATCGTCACGGGTAAAGTCGGTATTGATTTTATCTGCCAGCCTGGCTACAGAGTTAAAAGATTTTGGGTAGGATTGTACTATTTTGTCTACATTTTAATAATCCTGGGCATTAAGCGCCAGGCCTGTGAGTAGAGTGAATAGTGTATTGATGGCAAAAAATTTAGTTTTCATGCCGATTAATGGGCAAAAAGGATGCCATTATGTATAGGATTATATTGGTCTACTAGCTTAGGTTGTTGACGGCAAAGGGCAGGCCTATTGATGGCACCTAGCCCTGATGGGAGCGGCATCCTCCCCGCCGCCGCGCTTATGGCGGCGGGGAGATAT
>NZ_NOXV01000175.1 GCF_002251835.1 Flavobacterium cyanobacteriorum | reverse complement strand
TGAGGACTTGCAGCGGAAAGCCCGGCCCGCAGGGACACGCCCAAAAAGAAAGTACAGTAGTGATTTACAGAAAAGAAAAAACCGGGCATCAGCTACTTCATGAGTCCCGGCTTGTGTGATATGAGTTTTAAAACTTTTGGCAGGATGGGTTAGCAGGGCGGTGTAGGCGCCCTGGAATTTTGCCTTACACCTTCATGATCTCGGCTTCTTTGTGTGCCAGGAGGTCATCAATTTTTTTAATGTAACTGTTGGTTAATTCCTGCACATCGTCTTCGGCACGCTTGCATATATCTTCAGAAACGCCTTCTTTTTCGAGCTTCTTAATGTCATTATTGGCTTCCTTACGCGCGTTCCTTACACCTATCTTGGCATCTTCGGCTTCGCCTTTTGCCTGCTTCACCAGGTCACGCCTTCTTTCCTCGGTAAGGGGCGGCACACTGATGATGATATTGTCGCCATTGTTCATCGGGTTAAAGCCGAGGTTAGCTATCTGTATGGCCTTTTCAATCGGCTGCAGCATACTTTTTTCCCACGGTTGTATGGTTATGGTGCGGGCATCGGGCGTGTTGATATTGGCCACCTGCGAAAGCGGTGTCTGCGAACCATAGTAGTCCACTTTTACACCTCCAAGCATGGCAGGGCTTGCCTTACCGGCACGTATATTTAAAAACTCTTTTTCCAGGTGTGCAACCGAACCTTCCATAGATTCTTTAGTGCTATCTAAAATAAAATCAATTTCTTCCATGATATAATCCGTATATAGAAATTAAACATTTACTGTGGTACCTACCAGCTCGCCTTCGCAAACCTTCACCAGGTTGCCTTTTTTGTTCATATCAAAAACAATTATCGGCAGTTCATTTTCCTGGCTCAGCGTAAAGGCTGTAGTATCCATAACGTTTAAGCCTTTCTGCAGGACATCTTCAAACGTAAGGGTGTCATATTTTGTTGCGCTGGCGTCTTTTTCAGGGTCTGCGGTATATATGCCGTCAACCCGTGTGCCTTTTAAAATAACATCTGCATTTACTTCCACGCCTCTCAGTACTGCTGCGGTATCGGTGGTAAAATAAGGGTTGCCTGTTCCGGCACCAAATATCACTATCCGCCCTTTTTCAAGGTGGCGTACGGCGCGGCGTTTTATATAAGGTTCAGCAATAGCCTCAATCTTCAGCGCTGTCTGCAGCCTGGTTTGCATCCCTGCGTCTTCAAGGGCACCCTGCAGGGCCATTCCGTTTATTACGGTGGCAAGCATGCCCATGTAATCTCCCTGTACCCGGTCCATGCCGTTGCTGGCGCCGGCTACTCCCCTAAAAATATTACCTCCGCCAATTACTATGGCTATCTGGACACCTTTTTCATGAATTTGTTTTATTTCGGCAGCATATTCAGCAAGCCTTTTAGGGTCAATGCCGTACTGCCTGTCTCCCATAAGGGCTTCACCACTTAATTTCAGGAGGATTCTTTTATATTTCATAGGGTTTTATTAAACGCTGCAAATATAGCAATAAAACTATTTCCCGAAACACCTTTTTACGTTGCCTTGCCTTTGCAAAAAGCGGCTACAGGGCTGCTATACAATCAGGTCTTCGTATGATTTTTTAGCGGCTTCATAGCCTATCTTAAATATCTCATCCATTTTGCTTTTATTCGTTTCAAAGGTGCTGTAAAGGGCCAGCTCATCCGGGCTGATGACCCAGTCGCACAGTGTAAATTTCTGCATGTTGCTGTTGGCCGAAAGCAGGTCATAAGCCCTTGTGGTTACTGATTTTATCGTTTTCAGGTCCGATGCTTCAATTTTTTGTATGGGGCTTACATAAATACCTATCAGCTTGTCACAGCGCCCCTGTAAAATATCAGTAGGGAAGTGGTTGATGATGCCCCCGTCGCTGTAAAGCCTTCCGTCAATTTCATAAGGTGATATAATTCCCGGGAAAGCCGAAGAGGCCAGCACGGCATCGGCAATTTTGGTTTCATTGCCAAATATTTTCAGCTTGCCCGATACAAGGTCAGTAGCGGTAAGGTGCATCTTGTAGCGCATATCGCCCAGGGTGGCATCCTCAAAAATAGAAGTAAAGTAGGCTTTAAAAGCCTCAGAGTCAATAAATCCCGGCTTACGGAATGTAAAATGGCGCCAGTGGAAAAAATAGATTGATTTAAAGAATTCAAGGATTTCTTCGGGTTTCTTGCCCCAGGCGTACAGGGACGACACAATGGCACCTGAGCTTGTGCCGGCAATATGTGAAGGCACAATGCCAACTTCATCAAAAAATTTAAGTACGCCCGCATGTGCTATGCCTTTAGAGCCGCCGCCGGAAAGTATAAGCCCTATAGTGTGCCCGTTGAATTTCATAAGGTGTGGTTATTGCCTGACTAAATTACAGTTTTTTATGATATGGCTTTGTATTTGCAGTAGTAACAGTAAATTTACCAAAAATTTAACATCATGGATTCTCTTATAGAAAACAGCCTGAACAATAGCTATACATATACGGAATACCGTAACCATATATCGCACCTGCTTATTGACGGGCTATCAACCGGCCACACCCAGAGTGAAGACCTTACCCACTACAGCACACTTAATGAAGTGCGTATGAACCGCCTTGATAAAACTATAATAATTACACCTGAAGTAAAATCGAAGCTTGAGGGGCTTAAGCAGGAACATATACTTTTAGTATTGTCTGAAGGCTGGTGTGGCGATGCTGCGCAAATAATGCCCGTAATCAATAAAATGGCAGAAGCAACCGATAAGCTTGAGCTTAAAATTGTGCTGCGGGATGATAATGATGCGCTTATGAATGAATACCTCACTAACGGTTCACGCTCTATACCTAAACTGGTACTGGTTGATAAAGATACGCTTACTGCCCGCGGCAGCTGGGGGCCGAGGCCACACGGGGCTGCAAAGTTAATTATGGATTATAAGGAAAAATACGGTGTAATTGACCAGGAAGCAAAAACCGAACTGCAGAAGTGGTACCTTCACGATAAAGGCGAAAGCACTATGGAAGAAATTGCATTGCTGCTGCAGAATGCTGATAATGTGATAGTAGCCGGTTAAATGTTTTTACAATGTGCCGATAATTGTAATTTTATCGGAAACTGAAAGCCCGCCGGGGTTACAGCCGGGCTTGCCTTCAGGTATTTCCTTTCCTATAGCTTTGTAATAGTCCACCCATGCCGGAAAAAAATCATTAGTTCCGGGTTGCTTGTAGGTCATCGGGAATAATTGAAAGAAGGGCTTGCCGCCGTTAGCAAACATAAAAGCATCGTAAATCAGTTCAGAGCAGTAATAGCTGCCGTTATTATACACATACTCATCATCATAAGGTACGCCAAGCTGCTTTAACGAGAAATCTATAGCCGGTTGAATAAGCCGGCTATATTGTTTTTTAAGCCTGCCGATATACATGGGCTTCTTTGTGTTTTTTGAAAAGTTTTCAAGGGTATTAAGTCGTACTGCACTTCCGGCCGCTTCAATTATATATATGGTATCATTGCGGTGGTATACCAATCCCATGTGGCTAAAGTCATGGCCTTTATAGCCTTCAGTTACAGCCTCAATAGCATCGCATAAAGGGCCGCAGTCCATGTCCTGGAATATAAGGTCTCCGTCCTGCAGCTTTATGTTTTGTGCAGCCGCAATAAAAGGGAATAAAATTAAAATATAGAATAATCTTTTCATTCCGCAGTTTTTACTAACGTTTCAAAAGCCTCAGGTGTAATTCCGTTAATAACATTATAAGTTCCAATTTTAGTACGCCGTAAAGCGGTTAAATGTGCCCCCGAACCTAATGCCACTCCAAAATCATGCGCCAGTGAGCGGATGTAAGTACCCTTGCTGCACACTACCCTGAAATCAACTTCGGGCAGGGCTATGCGGGTTATTTCAAATTTATGTATAATAACTTTGCGTGAGGCAATTTCCACTTCCTCACCTTTGCGGGCGTGCTCATACAGGCGTTTACCGTCTTTTTTTATGGCCGAAAACACCGGCGGCTTCTGGTCAATTTCGCCAATAAATTGTTTTACCGTCTGGTTTATAAGGGCATCGTCAATATGTGCTGTAGGGAATGTTTCATTAACCTCCGTCTCCAGGTCGTAAGATGGCGTAGTGGCGCCGATATGGAATGTTCCGGTATATTCTTTCTCCATGCCCTGCAGCTCCATAATACGCTTTGTAAATTTACCCGTACAGATGATGAGCAAACCTGAGGCAAGAGGGTCTAATGTGCCGGCATGGCCAACTTTTATTTTCTTTAAGCCCAAATGTTTCTTCAGGCTCCATTTTACTTTATTTACTGCCTGGAACGAACTCCAGTGCAGCGGCTTATCTATAAGCAATACCTGCCCTTCCTGAAAATCTTCTGCTGAGGTCAATGCACAGTTATTTATAGGTTATAAAGTAAACCAGCAGCAATCCACCGGCTATAATCCTGTACCAGCCCCATGGCCTGAAGCCATATTTTTTTATTAATCCTATAAAACCTTTTATTGCAATTATTGCTACTACAAAGGCAATAAGATTGCCTGCAAGGAACATTTTCAGGTTATCGCTGTTTTGCATCAGCAGTTCATAACCTTTTAGCCGTGTATGCTCATAAGTTTTAAGGAAAACAGAGTAGGTTGCCACGGCAAGCATGGTAGGTACGGCAAGGAAGAACGAAAATTCGGCGGCTGTTTCGCGTGCAAGCCCCTGTTGCATTCCCCCTATTATAGAGGCAGCGGCACGGCTGGTGCCGGGCATCATGGCAAGGCATTGCCAAAAGCCTATGCTGATAGCTTTTTTTACCGAAATATCTTCCTCTTTTTGAACTACAGGATTTTTAAAAAAGTTATCTATAAATAATAACACTATACCGCCAAGAATAAGGGCAATGGCAATAGGTATGGGGTTGCCCAATACATCCTCAATCATGTCATCAAACAGGTAGCCGAGCAATAAAGCTGGTATAACCGCAAAGGCCAGTTTTATGTAGAAACTGATACGCCTGAAATCAAAGAATTTTTTCCAGTAAAGTGCCACCACCGCCAGTATGGCGCCAAATTGTATGGACACCTGGAACAGCTTTACAAAATCATCTTCCTGTATGCCGTAGTAGGAGCTGGCAAAGATCATATGGGCCGTTGATGAGATAGGCAAATATTCCGTAAGCCCTTCAATAATGGCAATGATAACGGACTGTATAAAATCCATTATTTAGTTTTTTTTGCAGGTTTAACTTTGGTTTCTGCTACAGGCGCTGCAGGTGTAGCAGGCCTTTCTGCTTCGGCTGGTATGGTTGAAGCCGGATTTTTAAAAATGGAATAAATGGTAATGACAAAACCTATCAGTACCACCGTAGGCGCAAGCCTTATGCGGCGAAAATTAAAAATATCCTCATTGAATACGTTAGGGTCGTCGCTGCCCCCGCCGGACATCAGTATAAACCCAAGCGCAATTACCACAAGGCCAATTACAAGTATCTTATAGTTTACCTTTTCAAAAAGGAAGTGTGTATTGATTTCGTTATTATTTTTCATTGTTACAAGTTTCAAGTTCAGGTTGGTGCCGTGGCTAGTGCCTTTTGCCTTGTGGCTGGTGCCTAATATAAATCGTCTGTCCTCAGGTTAAGGAACCGCTGTGTTGCCATAAACGTGCTTATGGAAGCAATCACAATACCAAAAGCCAGTACTCCTGCCAGCACCACGGCAGTAAGGGCCCAGTCATCCCAAATGCCCAGCATCGGGAAGATCCCGTCAACATAATATACCAGTGCCACAAGCGCAGCTATGGCCAGTGCAGCACCGGCAAGCCCCAGCTTGAGCCCTTTCCATACATAGGGTTTGCGGATGAACGATTTGGTGGCGCCTACCATCTGCATGGTCTTTATGGTAAAACGGTGGTTGTAAATAGAAAGCCGCAGGGCGCTGTTGATAAGCAGCATGGACAGGAATGCCAGCGCCCCGCTGATGATCAGTATCCAGAAGGTTATCTTCTCAATGTTTTCATTGGCCATGTCAACCAGTACCGAATCATACGTAATATCTCCAACCATAGGGTTAGTGCGCAGTTTCGCATCAATAGATTTTATGCTGTCCTTCTGCACATAGCCGCCCTTCAGGTGGATGTCGTATGATGCCGGCAGCGGGTTTTCCCCGAGGAAAGACATGTAATCATCTCCCACTATGTCCTTATTGTTTTTTGCCGCGTCTTCTTTTGAAACAAATTTATAATCCTTTACAAAATGCATATTCTTCAGCTCTTCGCCAAAAGCGGTAAAAACGCTGTCATTAGCCTCATTCTTGAAGTACACTGACATCGGGATGTTCTCTTTCACATAGCCCGAAATCTTTTCTGTATTTACCACAAAAAGCCCCAGTGCGCCCAGCAGTGTTAATACTATGAATATGCTGAGTATCACTGAAAAATAAGAGGAAATGAGCCGTCTTTTCTGGAACTTCTCAAAGGATGATGCCATACATTTTGTTTTAGCGGTAAAAATAATAAAGAATTTGTTTAAACACAGTTTATAACGCCTAAACTTTATACATTCGTACAATAACATTAAATTTGCGCTTCTTAAAATAACATTCAACTTTACGACTTTACAACTTTCAACTGAGTTATGCGATACGACCACAAAAGAATTGAAGCGCACTGGCAGAAATACTGGGCGGAAAATAAAACCTTCAGCGCAGAGAACCACAGCGATAAGCCAAAGTATTACGTATTGGATATGTTTCCCTACCCATCAGGCGCGGGGCTGCATGTGGGGCATCCGCTGGGCTATATAGCGTCTGACATTTATGCACGCTACAAGCGCCACCAGGGCTTCAATGTGCTGCATCCGCAGGGGTATGACAGCTTTGGCCTTCCGGCAGAGCAGTATGCCATACAAACCGGCCAGCACCCGGCCGTTACTACCGAGGCTAATATTGCCCGCTACCGCCAGCAGCTGGACAGGATAGGCTTTTCGTTTGACTGGGACAGGGAAGTGCGGACATCAAACCCGGAGTATTACAGGTGGACGCAGTGGATATTCATCCAGCTGTTCAATTCCTGGTATAATAAAGACACCGATAAAGCAGAAAGCATCTGCACACTGATACAAAAATTTGAAGAGAATGGTAACGCAGGGATTAATGCGGTGTGCGATGATAACATAGCCTCTTTTACTGCCGCACAATGGAAAAGCTACGCCAAAGAAGAGCAGGAGCGCATCCTTTTAAAATACAGGCTTACCTATCTGGCAGAAACGGAAGTAAACTGGTGCCCTGCCTTAGGTACCGTACTGGCTAATGACGAAATTGTCAACGGCGTTTCTGAGCGGGGCGGTTATACTGTTATCCGCAAGAAAATGACGCAATGGAGCATGAGGATTTCAGCCTATGCCGAAAGATTGCTGCAGGGGCTGGAAACCATTGACTGGACCGAATCGCTTAAAGAAAGCCAGAGGAACTGGATAGGTAAATCAGTAGGTGCCTCAGTTATATTCAGGGTTAAAGATTCTGAAGCAGAGCAGGATACGGTTGAATACATCCTTACGGGCGGCGACACCAATGATTATACCATAGAAGTTTTTACCACACGCCCTGATACCATATTCGGGGTGACATTCCTTACGCTTGCGCCGGAGCATGAGCTGGTTTCTAAAGTAACAACGCCGGAGCAGAAAGAAGCGGTTGAAGCTTATATTGAAGCTACTGCCAGGCGAAGCGAGCGCGACCGTATGGCCGATGTAAAAACTATATCGGGTGTTTTTACGGGCGCTTATGCAGAGCATCCTTTTACCAAGGCCCCTGTGCCGATATGGATTGGCGATTATGTACTGGCAGGCTATGGTACAGGCGCAGTAATGGCTGTACCCTGCGGCGACCAGCGCGATTATGATTTTGCGAAGCATTTCAATATACCGGTTATCAATATTTTTGAGGATGTTGATATTTCTGAAGCGGCCTATAGCGCCAAGGACAACAACACCAGGCTGAAAGATTCAGATTTCCTGGATGGCATGGGCTACAAAGAGGCTACGGAAGCCGTAATTAAAAACCTGGAACAGATTGGCCTGGGCCGTGGCAAAACCAACTACCGCCTGCGCGATGCCGTGTTCAGCCGCCAGCGTTACTGGGGCGAGCCGTTCCCGGTATATTACGTAAACGGGCTGCCGCAGATGATAGCGGCGGAGCACCTGCCGGTACGCCTGCCGGATGTGGAGAAATATTTACCGACCGAAGACGGGCAGCCGCCTTTGGGTAACGCGAAGGAGTGGTACTGGGACACACGTAGTAACACTGTTGTTGCCCCTCCTTCGGAGGGGTCGGGGGAGGCTGGTGTTTATCCTTTAGAGCTCAACACTATGCCGGGCTGGGCCGGCAGTTCATGGTACTGGCTGAGGTACATGGACCCGTTTAACAAAGAAGAGTTTGTAAGCAAAGAAGCCGAAGCCTACTGGCAGGATGTGGACCTGTATATAGGCGGCAGCGAGCATGCTACGGGACACTTATTGTACAGCCGTTTCTGGAATAAGTTTTTAAAGGACAGGGGCTTTATACATAGCGAAGAACCTTTTAAAAAGCTTATCAACCAGGGGATGATATTGGGGATGAGTGCTTTTGTGTATGTACATTTTCCTTTTTCATCTCTTGTAATAGAAGATGATCAATTAAGTGCTGATAAACTTAAGGAGATTAAGGAGTTTTCCAAAAAATTTAGAATTGTACTTAGTAGTTCATATTATAAAAGATTGCATCAATTTGATGAAGAATTGAAATCATTATTTGAAACGGCATATCAGGATTTAACTTTAAGATTCAAACAAAAATTTCCAGGTTATGATATTAACTTCAGTGAAAACTTTAAACTACAGAAGGAAAATCAATTAAGTATTTATGCTAATACATTGCCAATACATGTTGATATAACATTAATCAATGAATCTAATAATGAATTGAATATTGAGCTTTTTAAGAGTCATGCTATAAATCAAGAATATCAAGATGCAATTTTCATTACTGAAAATAATGGTAAATACATAGTAGGACGCGAAGTCGAAAAAATGTCCAAGTCTAAATACAATGTAGTAACACCCGATGATATCTGCGAGCAATATGGCGCTGATACTTTAAGGTTATATGAAATGTTCCTGGGGCCGCTGGAGCAGGCTAAGCCGTGGAATACTGCGGGTATAACAGGCGTTTCAGGCTTCCTGAAAAAGCTTTGGAGACTGTATTTTGATGACAGCGGGCTGATTGTTACCACTAACGAAGCCAGTAAGGAAGCCCTGAAGATACTGCACCGTACCATAAAGAAGGTACAGGATGATATTGAGAATTTCTCATTTAATACCTCGGTGAGTTCTTTTATGATTGCGGTTAATGAGCTTACGGCTATTAATTGCCATGAGCGCACTATTTTAGAGCCTTTGGCAGTGCTGATTTCGCCTTATGCACCACACATTGCCGAAGAGCTTTGGCACAGGCTGGGCCACCAGGGCAGCATCTCGCAGGTGTCGTTCCCGCTGTTCAATCCTGAGCATTTGGTAGAAAGCAGCAAAGAGTACCCGGTTTCTTTCAACGGCAAAATGCGTTTCAAGATCGAGCTGCCAATGGACCTTTCAGCAGCTGAAATTGAAAAAGCCATACTGGCTGATGAGCGTACGGCACAGCAGCTTAACGGGCAGGCGCCTAAAAAAGTTATTGTGGTTCCCGGCAAGATCATCAATATTGTAGGCTAAATAATTATAGCATGGACAAGCTTTTCAGGCATTACTCTATAGGCCATTTTATTAATGAGCCTGAAAACCCAACCGGTTTTGAAATCCTTCAGTTTGGGGAAATGGATGAGCCTGAAGTTGATGACGTCCATAAGCATACTTTTTATGAGATCATTTGGACAGATGGCGGTTCCAGCAGGCAGGTGATTGATTATAATGAATATGAGGTGCAGCCCCGCAGCCTGTTTTTTATTTCACCGGGGCAGGTTCATTCTTTTGAAGAGTGGAAGCCCCTTTCCGGCGGCAGTATATTTTTCACGGAAGAATTTTTTCTTTTGGGCCAGCAAGACCATGACCGGCTTTTTGAACTCACCTTTTTAGATAATTTTCATTCAAATCCCTGTCTCAGCCTTGACGTGCAGGGATTTGAAGAAATTAAAAACAGCATAACACTGCTCATAAAAGAATACAAGAGGCCAGACAGGAACTATAAAATATTACAATCCCTGCTGCACGTTATTCTTGAACAGGCACAGCGGCATGTCAACATTAAAAATCCTGTTGCATCAGCAAAATCCTCCGTGGTGCTTTATAAAAGGTTCAGGCAGTTGGTAGAACAAAATTTCACTAAAAATGAAACCCCGGCATTTTATGCCGAGCGGTTAAATATAACGCAACATCATCTTAATCGCACCTGCAAAGCCGTAGCAGGTATAACTTCATCTGAGGTTCTCCGCTCTCGCAGCATGCTCGAAGCTAAAAGGTTACTTACATTCAGCGGCTTGTCAGTTTCCGAAATCGCATCCACATTACACTATTTTGACAGTTCTTACTTCTCAAAACTTTTCCGTACGGAAACAGGCATGTCTCCACTCGCTTTTAAAGCTGTTATGTCTGAAAAATACCGAATTAAGTAAATATACTCATAACAGGTGAGCATCATTTAGTAACAATTTTGCATTGTCTGATATTGGACAATAACCTAAATATTACTACTAATGAAAAATTACATTTCGGCTGCTTTATCTTTTGTTACAGGTTTGCAGTTTATGGTTTTTGGAGCCAACAAGTTTTTATTGTTCTTCGTCCCGCCACCGCCATCACATCCTGCAGCACAATTATTTATGCAGGGTATGTTTGGCTCTTACCTTGCGGGCTTTACGGGTTTAATTGAAATAACAGGCGGAATCCTGCTCTTAATAAGCAGGGTAAGGTTCCTAGGGCTTCTATTGTTAATGCCTGTTGTTGTAAATATCATAATCTATCATATTGCTTATGATAATCCCGGTAATATGATTTGGATTGAACTTGGTTTGCTATATCTCGGATTATCTTATCTGTATAAAAAGCAGTTCTTAACTTTAATAACTATACGATAATGGAAAAGAAAGTGTGGTTTATTACAGGGATATCTTCTGGTTTGGGTAAATGTATTGCAGAAGAGGTGATGGAACAGGGAGGAATTGTTGCGGGGACTTTCAGGGACCGGGCACAGGCCGAAGAATTCACTAAAGCTAATCAGGGCAAAGGCTATGGGATAGTGCTGGATATTACACGCCCTGAAGAAACAGATAAGGCCGTAGCAGAATGTATGGCCCGGTTTGGTAAAATAGATGTACTGGTTAATAATGCAGGTTTTGGTTTTGCCGGGGCTATAGAAGAAACATCGCTGCAGGAGGTACATGACGTTTTTAACGCTAATTTTTTTGGCGCGCTCTACCTTACACAAAAATTCCTGCCTTTTTTCAGGAAACAGATGGAGGGCCGTATTGTGCAGGTGTCATCTCACGGCGGTTTCAGGGCAATACCCGGATTCGGTATGTATAATGCCTCTAAGTTTGCCCTTGAAGGATTTAGCGAAGCGCTTGCAGGAGAGGTGGCGCCTTTTAATGTTAAGGTCACTATAGTTGAACCAGGCCCTTTCCGAACAGGTTTTGCAGGAAAGGGATTTCGTGAGGCTGCCGCTGTGATACATCAGTATGATGGAACTGCCGGGGTTTTCCGTGAAAGGATGAAAGCCATACACGGCAGGCAGGAGGGCGACCCTTATAAAGCCGCTAAAGCTATTTTTGATGTTATATCTTCTGATGACCCGCCACTACGGCTACCGCTGGGTAAAATTGCGGTTGCATCTCTTAACGCAAAATTAGAATCAGTTTCGCGTGACCTGGAAAAATATAAAGGAGTAGCTGAAAGTGTTGTGTATGGCTAAATCAAGAATTTTTAAAAATTACATTGAAGTGGTTTAAACTTATTTGTTAAATAAAAAAGGGTTGACGAA
>NZ_NOXV01000210.1 GCF_002251835.1 Flavobacterium cyanobacteriorum | reverse complement strand
GCAAAAGCGGGCGGCGGGGAGGATGCCGCTACAATCGGGGCTATACCCATCGGCAGTGTTCCGAAACATCGGATAATCCTACCAGGCAACCCAGCCAAACCATCAAAAGCTAAAAAGGCCTGCAACCGCAAGCCTTTTATGATTTTTAATCCTGATATATTATTATTGCATGTACTTCATCATCAGCTGCTGAAGGCCCATACCCCATTCCTGGCCAACAGCTTGTGATTGCTGATACAAGACAGAAGATTTTGAGTTAAATTTTTTACCTACAGGGCTTTCATAGAACTTAATGGCTGCCTTTATATCTTCATGTGTAAATTCTTTCATATAAATTTCAGCTATTTTACCCATCAGGTCTTTTATTGAAGCATTAAGCTCTTTTTTAAAGTCGGCCTGTTTTTCAGCAGGTATGTTCTTTACAATGTCCTGCGTAAGCATTTCGAAGGTTTTTGCCTGCCCGCTCATGTCAAGATATTTAATCACATCCTGCTTAAAAGCATCCTGGGCCGCTGCTACATTAGCTACAAGGGCAAATACTGCCACAAAAAATAATTTTTTCATCTGTTTTTAATTAAGGAATATTAAGGTATTTATGTGTTTGTAAAGATACACGCCATTTTGGATTATTCATAACATAATCCACAATAAGTGGTGTTACCTGTTCCCTCTTGCTCCATTCGGGCTGTAGGAACAATACTGCATTACTGTTAACTTTTGCGGCCTGTTCTTCCGCAAAAACAAAATCATGGCGGTTATGTATTATAACTTTTAGTTCATGGGCATGGCCATAAATATCGCCAACGGGCAATTTCGTTTTTTTTGGTGAAAGGCATATCCAGTCCCAATAGCCTGTTAAGGGATAAGCCCCTGAAGTTTCAATATGTACTTTCATGCCCTGTGCCCTGAGCAGTGAAGTAAGGGGCGCCATATCCCACATGAGGGGTTCACCGCCTGTTACCACCACGGTTTTTGAAAAACGTGCGGCATTACCTGCAATAGCATCAATAGCTGTGGGCGGATGAAGCTCCGCGTTCCAGCTTTCCTTTACATCACACCAGTGGCAGCCTACATCGCATCCGCCAACACGTATAAAATAAGCAGCAGTACCCGTATGGAAACCTTCACCCTGTATGGTATAAAATTCTTCCATTAGTGGGAGCAATTCCCCCCGGTCAACAGCGGCTTGTATATCCTCTTTCAGCATCGTAGTGAATTAGCCCGCAAAGATACAATGCATTTATCAAATAAAAAACCTGCAGCGTTAACTGCCGGTTTTTATATTATAATTTGCTTAATTGTGTTTTAGCATACTGGTCGTTCGGGTCCAGCTGAAGCACTTTATTAAAATATTCTTTTGCCTTTGGCTTGTCCGTTACGGCATAATAGGCCCCTGCATTGGAATAAGCCTCTATCAGGTTCTTAATTACTGATGCCTTAGATGTTTCAGCAGTACCTTTGGCAGTTACTATTTTGATATATTCATCATAGTGCGTGCCCATTACTGCGTAAGATTCAGGTGTCTGGAGCTGCTGGTTCACTTTGGCCCTGTACAGGTGCGCGTCTTGTGATTCGGCAGACAATTCTATAACTTTTGCGAGGGCTGCATCCGCTTTTTCAAGTTGTGCCTTATTGGCTTTTTTAGCTTCAGGTGATTTGTTAACATGGTCAAAGAATATAGAATACCCAAGGTAAAAGTTGTCATAAAAAGCGTTCTTATTATCAGGGCTCGCCGCTGCCACCTCAAAAACAGCCGAGGCCGGGCCGTATAATTTTTGTGCAAACAGCTTTTTGCCTATATCATTGTACTCATTAGCTATTTTAGGGTCTTTTTCGACAGCTTTTTTAAGATTTTGAATTGCTAGTTCAACTAATTGAGTGCTTGTAGGCTGGCTGCTGCCAAGTGTATTTACTTTTCCTGCTCCTGAAGTGGTAACTGTACCATCTTTTGAAATTATTGCTACATTCCCTTTAGAATCCCTTGTGGTAACGGTACCATCTTTTGAAATTATTGTTTCATTCCCTTTAGAATCCCTTGTGGTAACGGTACCATCACTCGAAACGGTACTTGTATTTCCTTTAGAATCGGTTGTTGTAACCGCACCATCTTTAGAAGTAACTACGGAAGATACTGGAGCAGCACCTTCGGCAGCTATGGCGAGTTGAGCCAAACCTAAATAAAGATAATCACGGGCTATCACTCGCTTAGGGTCAACCTTCGCTATGAATTCGTTAATGGCTTTCAGGCTGGCATTGTAGTTGCCATTTTCATAAGAAGAATAAGCAAGATACCGTAGAATGACAGGGTTCACCTTGTCCATCTGCTGCATTTTCTGAGCTTCGGCCTCAAGTGCTTTGTAATCGCCTGCCAGGAGGAGGAAATCAGCATGCCTCATCCTCGAGTTAAGCGAGTAGTCTGTCAGGCTCATGTATTTTTCATAATATTCCAAGGCTTTTTTGGTATATTCAGAGTATTTTGCGGGTTCTTTTTTGCCCCAGTAGTAATACGTTTCGGCAAGCTCCCTGTACACCGGCCCGTAATTAGGGCTGGCAGCCACTATAGTATTGAACGCTTTAACGGCTTCGGGGAAAGCGGCTCCGGTATTTTTAGTAATAACCGCCAATTGCAGTTCTGCACGTACAAGGCTTTTGTCGTATAGGAGGGCATTCCTGTAGGACTTATAAGCTTCATTTTGGTCCCTGTCACCATAGTAAGCATCACCAAGGCTTAAATGAGCCTGTGCATTTTTAGGGTCGCGTGCTACGGCATTATTAAGTACAGCAATGGCTTTTTTATAATCCGGCTTTTCTGCGTTTATGTAAGCACGGCCAATGTAAATCAGCTGCTCAACATCTTTTTTCTTTAAAGCACCGGTTACAGCGTCAAACTTAGACTGTGCAGCAGCTGCATTGCCGCTGTTAAGATCAATCTGGCCAAGGCCAATAGTGTTATATTCGGGATTATTCTTTACTGCCTTGCCCCTGTTAAAATAAATAGCGGCAGAGTCAGCTTCTTTCTGCCTTAGGTAAACATCTCCCAGCAGGAAGTAGTTTTTACCCTCGTCAGGTGATGAAGCAATTAAAGATTTTAAAATTGTTTTAGCCTTTTGGTACTGTTCCGCATCTATAGCTTTTTTGGCCTGTTCGGCGTCCTGTGCCGTAACGGCATTAAAAGCAAGCAATGCAAAACCAATTACTTTTAAATTTCTCATTTTTATAAATTTTATTCCTTTGTTTTTATATTAAAGTTCATTCCGCACCTCAAGTTCCCTGGGAGGAATCTTTACCGGCATCAATCCGGACTTCAGTATAATGCGCTGCCCCTCGGGTGCACTTATATAAGTTGCAAAACCCATGCCCAAACCTAACTTACCCTGGTAATTTAACACGTACAGCGTGCGGGTGAACGGGTATAAACCTTCTGCAATATTGCTCTGGTTAGGTTTATAGTATTTTTTAGAAACATTGTTTTTTTTAACATTATCAATGGCTAAAACCTTAATGTTTTCTACATATTGTGTAACATTGCCCGGAGGCTGCAACAACCAGTTCAGCCCTATCACACCTATGGCGCCGTTATTATCATGGACATATTTAAGGACATCTTCATTAGTTTTGAGGGCGAAAACATTTTTAGACGGCACGGCCGAAACCCCTGCAAGCCCTTTAAGATAGGACAGAGAGCCGGAACCGGGACTGTCAAATACAAGTTTGCTTATAGAGGAGGGCCTGCCCCTGAGCACATTGAGCACCTGCTCCACGTCTGCAATACTGTCTTTATACTGCCTGTTTACAACCAGGGCGAGGGCATCAAAAGCAAATTCAGTTACTTTAGGCTGAATCTTCTTATTCCGGAAATGTGCTTCCTCGGAAGATGTCAGTTTTCTGGAAAGGACAGCCACACGGGCCGTATCACTCAGCAATGCACGGACTACTTCATTTTCGGGCAGGTTAACCTGGGTAATAAAAGCCCTGTCATATACATTATGAAAAACAGCAAGCACATCCTCTACAACAGGTTGCACAGCATTATCAACAAGTATGGCTGCTTTACCTGATGTAAGTGTTTCCTCAATAACCGGCTCAGCTTTTTCCCTGCATGAAAATACAGCAAGGAAAACAAAAATAAAAACAACGGATAGACTTGTTATCTTCATATTATTTAATATTTACCGTGATTGGCACATTATACTTAACACGGACAGGTTTATTATCCAAGTAACCTGGCTCCCACTTTTCAGGTATTGTATTAAACAGCCGTAATGTTTCACGCCCCAAACCAAACCCGGGATCTTTTACAATAGTAATTTCAGACATTGACCCATCTTTTTCGACTATAAAACTTACAATAATTTTGTGTGTACCTTTTGCTGCATTAACCGGAACTTTCAGATTCTTATGTATATATGAAAAAAATTGATTCTGCCCGCCCGTGTATTCAGGCTGAACCGTAACTTCGGATGCTTCATACACCGTTTCCTCAGCCTCCCGTTCCTGAGAAAAGCAAATGGATGAAAAAAGAAAAAGCAGTAGTAAAATAATTTTTTTCATGACCTGTAATTTTGAATCAGCCGAACGAACCGGAAAAAGGCATATACAATCAAAACAATTCCTAAAGCAAGCCTACGGCCTGATGAAAGAGGAATTGGCAGCTGTTTCCAGAATATGACCATACAGCCCAGTACAAGGTACATTAGAAAGAACACTATACCTAAAACAAACAGAAATCGCTGTATGGGCGATTTCTGTATCTGGTATCGGGATTCTCTTTTTTTATAAGGCATCCTTTCTAATACTAAGACTTAATATTAATTTTTATAGGTAAGCTATAGCGCGCCCTGACCGGTTTACCATTCTGTATTCCCGGCTGCCATCTTGTTTTTATGGACTTGAGTACACGTTCTGCTTCTTTACCCATACCGTAACCCGGGTCTCTCACAGCTTTAATATCAGTTATGCTACCGTCCTTTTCCACTACGAACTGAACAATAATATTTACGCTCATATCCTGATCAAGTTCCGGCACCCTGAAATTTTTATTAACATAATTTAAGAAAGCCTGTATGCCACCCGGGAATTCCGGCTGCACCTGAAGCCCGGCCGTGTTATAAATATTATTATCTGGGACTTCAACACCTTTATCAAGGTCACCTGACGGCTTGTCAATATTAATATCGCCTGCATTAGGGTCGCCCTTGGCATCCCGTGAACTTGGATCAGCATCTTTAAACTGCTCAATTTTCGGAGGGTCTTCAGGCACTTCTTCTTTTTTAGCGGCTTCAAGAGGCTTGAACTTAACTTCATCTACCACTGATTTTGGGGCCTGCATCTGCTCTACCGGCGGTGGCGGTGGCGGAAGCGGCACTTCTTCAGGTGGCGGCGGAAGTTCAATAACTTCAATTATCTTTTCTTCTTCCTGCTCCTGCCCTTTAGCAGCAAGGTTATTAACCAGCTCATATATTTTTGGCAGTGCTACCACAAAAGAAAACAGCACGGCACCCAGAATAATAGCCTTAACAGTAGTTTTAGGATTTTCTGAACGGAGCTGGTAAGCACCGTATTTCTTGTTACGGCCTTCGAAGACCATATCAATCCATCCGGGTTTAAATATATTTAATTTAGACATAATTAATCGTTTTTGGTTAGCGCGAGGATTAATATAATCCTGTTTTCTTCAACAAGTCAATTTCACCTGGCGTAATATCACCAATAGCATAGAGCTGAGGATCGGTAATTGCCATTTCATCCAGCATATCTACAAGGTTTTTATATGATGCTTTATCACTTGCCTTGATATTCACTACCAGTCCCTGGTCAGGCTTGCCATCTTTTGCTGCAAGCGTTTTTCCGAGTTTAACATTCTTCAGGAGGTCTTTCCTGATACCGTTCTTGCCAAACACAGTTTCTGTTGGCGGAATGGTTGGGGTATCAAACTTACCCATATACCACAAGACCCTGTTATTGCTGCCGATAAGGATAGTCATAAGGCGCTCTTCGGGAATTTTAGTATTGTCCTCAATCTTCTTTTCAGGATCTTTATCCGGCATGGCCAACGGCATTGACTGAGGCTTTGACAGTGTTGTAGTAAGCATGAAGAAGGTAATCAAAAGGAACGCGAGGTCAACCATAGCTGTAAGGTCAACGCCGGGGTTCATTTTTTTACTTCTTACCTTGCCGCCTTTGCCACCATCGCCGCCGGTATTTAATTCTGCCATTTTGTTTTATCTTTTTAAATTAATTAAAAATTCTCGTTACGTAAACCGGTTACTAAAAAGAACCTGTTTTTCTTCTGGTCCTGGAGAATATCAATTACCCTTTTTACGGTAGGATATTCTTCTTTTGCATCGCCTTTAATAGCAATGTCAAGGTCTTTGAAAGCCGTTGGCTCAAGCTCGCCTGACTGAATCCTTTCATTCAACAGTGTCTTGTTTGCTTCCCTGGCTTCCTTAATCCAGTCGCGAAGCTGGTTATTAACAGAATCATAAGGTATACCTTTCTGCAGCCCTTCAGCATTCCTTTCATTAACGCCTAATTTAAGTAATCCTTTTAACTGGTTTAGCGGAACGCCAAAACCTTCCATATTAGAAAAAGTTTCATATTCCTGCTCTGTAAAAGGCACTTTATATATACCGGAAATCCGCTTTAGGGTTTCCCTCCTGAGCTCTTTCCCGGGGATAGTAAAGAAAACGCTCTTGTCACCTATAGTAATGGTTGCCACACCTTCTTCAGGAAGCTTATCAAGCACTGTTGAAGCCGGCGTATCAACCACTTTAGGTTCAGGCTGCTTTGCTGTAGCCGTCATGATAAAGAACGATAACAGAAGGAAAGCCACATCACACATGGCGGTCATGTCAATCCTCGTGCTCTTCTTTGATACTTTTACTTTAGCCATTTAATTATTAGCTTTTAAAGAGGCTGAAAGCACATTATTGCACTTTCAGGCCCCGTTATGTTATTAACTCTTTTATCGTGTATTGTTTAGGCATTGTTAGCACGAGCCCTGAAACGCCTGTAAGTTTGGGTTATTGCAAACCCGGCCTCATCGATAGAGTAAGTTAGTTTGTCAATTTTAGAGGTAAACGAGTTGTAAGCGATAATGGCAAGGGTAGATGTAGATATACCTGTTGCAGTGTTAATAAGCGCTTCAGAGATACCATTTGCCAGCTGTGCGGAGTCAGGAGTTGAACCGGCACCAAGTGCAGAGAATGCCTTGATCATACCTGTTACCGTACCAAGAAGGCCCATAAGCGTACCAATAGATACAAGGGTTGAAATGATAACAAGGTTCTTTTCAAGCATTGGCATTTCAAGAGAAGTAGCCTCTTCAATTTCCTGCTGGATGGCAGCCTCAGCCCTTTCGCTGTCAAAACCTTCCCTTTTCACTTCTTCATATTTCATAAGCCCCGCCCTTACTACGTTGGCTACGGTACCCTGCTGCTTGTCGCATTCTGCGATAGCTTCATTTATGTTACCGGCAGTAATCTGATTTTGTACTTTCCTTACAAAAGTCTCAACGTTACCTTTACCTGCCGCTTTGCTTATAACAAGCAGACGCTCAATTGAAAATACAACTGACATTAAGAACAACCCCATTAGTACCGGTACCACATAACCGCCTTTATATACCATTGCCAGATAATTCCCTTGCTCAGGTTCCCCTTCAGGATTGTTGTCTACGAAATTAGAAGGGTGGCCCATTATGAATTTCCACACTAAAATACCAACTACAATACAAATAATCATCGCCAGCCCTGCGAATAAATTTGACCCTTTTGAATCACCTTTTTTTTCAATTTTCTGAATAGATGCGTTTGCCATTTTTTTTAAGATTAAGTTTTTCTGATTTTAGATAAAAGTTTCTTATTGTTAAATTATTTTTTTATTAAGATGGGCAAATTTAAATTATTAAGACATAAAAAAAAATCATTTTATTTTTTTTCTTGTTTCTTAACAATAAATTAAAGCAATCTTATGTATTTGGAAACACCTCTTACCATAAAATTTATTAAACAAAAATAATTATTCGTTTTTAAGAAACCCTTATCATTATTAATTATTATATATTTATATAGATTATGTATAAATAACATAATTCTGCTGTTTTTATTGCGGAGGCATATTATTTTTATCCATTTAAATTTAAATTATAATTATGAAAGGCTTATATATTATAGTACTGCTTGTACTTTCTAACGTGTTTATGACACTTGCCTGGTATGGGCACCTTAAATTCAGGGACCTCAAGTGGTTTGAAAATCTTGGGCTTATAGGCATTATTTTTATAAGCTGGGGCCTGGCATTGTTTGAATACTTTTTTCAGGTGCCTGCTAATAAATTGGGGTACAAAGAAAACGGAGGGCCATTTACGCTGCTGCAATTAAAGGTGCTGCAGGAAGTAATTATACTAATAGTTTTCACTATATTTATGATAGTGTTTTTCAAGAACGAAACTTTGAGGTGGAACCATGCTGTGGGTTTTGGCTTGCTGGTGCTGGCCGTTTATTTTATTTTTAGAAAATGAAAAAATATATAGTACAGAAAAAACCGTTTCTTGTCCCTACTACTGACGGAAAACGAATTGAAGAGCATTTTGGTTATGCATCGGCAGGGGGCGGAACTATTTCCATAGCACATATGATGGCACCGCCTCACTGGAGCGAACCCTTCCAAAAACCCGAATTTGATGAATATACCTATGTGATTAGCGGGCGGAAACAATTTATAATAGAAGGCGAAACGATAGTACTGCATGCCGGGGAATCAATAAAAATTGAAAGCGGTGCCAGGATACAATATTCTAACCCTTTTGATGAGCCTTGTGAATATATTTCGGTTTGTACACCTGCTTTTTCATTAGAAAAAGTGCACCGTGAGGAACAGACTATTTAGGTATGCCCTGTAAAAGGTCAAGTATACGACGCTCTGTTTCGGGGCTGTCCCAGTTATCCTCAATACCACTTATAGCCATAATCTCATCCATAATAGCTTTTTGGTGGTCGCCTATGGCAAGCGCTTCGGCATAAGGGCGGTAGCTAAATGTAACCCTGCTGTATAGGGGGAGCCAGAGCTGCGGGTGCTTTTCAGAAAACCATTTTTCAATTTTCTTGCGTAGCAGGAACCTGGGATCTGCCGTGTCGCTGCTCATCTCTATGAAATTACGGTAAGACAGTTCCGCAATAGCATCGGCATTTGGCTTTCGCTCCTGCTGGTATTTACTGAATATGGTTTTCCAGTCATCGCCATGCTCCTGCATCAGCCGGTTAAGCACCGTAATATCTTCAAATCCGGCGTTCATGCCGTGCCCGTAAAAAGGCACTATGGCATGGCAGGCGTCGCCTATTAGTGCAATTTTATCTTCATACGTCCACGGATAACATTTCATGGTAACCAGCGTACTGGTAGGATTTTTAAAAAAATCCTCTACGAGTTTTGGTATTACATCTACAGTGGAAGGGAAATGAGTAGCGAAAAAAGCTTCAAGGGTTTCTTTATCCCTGAGAGCCTCAAAAGAGTTTTCACCTTCAAAGGGCATAAAAAGCGTGCAGGTGAAGCTGCCGTCGAGATTGGGCAGCGCTATCAGCATAAACTCTCGCCTTGGCCATATATGCAGTGAATTTTTATCAAGTTTGTGGGTTCCGTCAGGATTGGCGGGAATATTCAGTTCTTTGTAACCAATATTTAGAAATTCCTGTGAATAGTTAAACATACTCTGGCGCTGCATCCTGTGGCGCACCCTTGAAAAAGCGCCGTCAGCACCAAATATTTTGTCATATTTCAGGTCTTCCCAGGCCCCTCTTTCGGTTTCGCCGATGTGCAGTGTAGCTTCCGTCAGGTTTACATCCCATATCCTGCTGTTGAAGAAAAATTCAACACCGGCCTCTTCTGCCAGCGATATCATTTTCCTGTTGAGCACACCCCTTGAAATGGAAAAGATGCATTCGCCTTCCTGGCCATAATACTGGTAAGTAAGGGGCTGCCCCACCAGGTGTATGGCACGCTTATCCATAGGAGTGGCAATTTTTCGTATTTCTTCCCCTATCCCGATATCATTTACGGCGCGCCAGCCCCTGTGGGACATGGCCAAATTTATGGAACGCCCTGAAAACTGTATCGTCCTGATATCGGGACTCCTGTCAAAAACATGGACTGTATGGCCTGCTTTTTTAAGGTATATTGCCAGCAGGGAGCCTACAAGTCCCGAGCCAACTACGGCAATTTTTAAAGAAGTTTGCATGTATCACAATAATAAAGGTACAAAAGTACTTAATAAAAAATAAACGCCTGGGTTTTAGGCATTAATTATACCGTATGACTTTATTAAGAAAATTTTGACTATTAAAGTATTCTTAATGAAAAGAGTAAGCTGGCATTTATTAGGTAATTTTAATCTGCTAACTATTTAAAATTACAAATTATGAGAGATTTAATCTGGTTGATTGTTGTTATCCTGATCATAGGATGGCTGGTAGGATACTTCGGGTTTCAGGAATCTGTAGGTAATCTAATCCACATTTTGCTTGTGCTTGCCATCATAGGTATCCTATACAGGCTGGCTGTGGGGAGAAGGCCGTAAACAAGTGGCTTCAATAACCCTCCAACATAGCAAGACAACACCCTCAGTTACTGGGGGTTTTTTATTGCCGGCGCTACCAGCTCCATTAGCCGTAATGCATTAAAAGCGGCATATCCCTCCTGGTCATTATCAAAATAAATATAAACATCTTTACCGCTGGCAGACCAACTTTTACAACTGGCGGCCCACCATTGCAGCGCTTCTTCACTATAACTCCCCTGGTATTTGCCCCCGGGGCCATGTAGCCTTATGTAAAT
This sequence comes from Flavobacterium cyanobacteriorum, assembly GCF_002251835.1. Classification (GTDB taxonomy): domain Bacteria; phylum Bacteroidota; class Bacteroidia; order Flavobacteriales; family Flavobacteriaceae; genus Flavobacterium; species Flavobacterium cyanobacteriorum. The sequence goes on along the minus strand of NZ_NOXV01000210.1, from coordinate 1,106 downwards.
GAAGTCTGCTGTTACCTCAAGAGGCGATATATGCCCTGCCAGCTCATAAATACAAAAAGCGCAGTTATGCTGTTTTAGCAGGCTGAATACCTCCCCGGTATACCAGGTAGCGTTCCTGAACTCAAATGTGTAGCGGTGGCGGGCAGGGAGTAGTTGTAAAAAATCCCTGAACCTTTCCAGGTCCAGTTGCCAGCCCGGCGGCAGCTGGAACAATATGACACCGAGTTTCTGTTGCAACCCTTCTGCATTTTGCAGAAAATAAGCCAGTGACTCATCGGCATTCCTGAGCTTTTTTAGATGGGTAATATATCTGTTGGCCTTAACTGCAAATACAAAATCATCCGGCGTGCTGTTATACCACTTTTCAAATGTCTGTCTTGGCGGAAGGTGATAAAACGGATTATTCAGCTCTACAGTGTTAAAGAATTTTTTAAAATGCGTAAAATGATCCTTAACCTTAACTTCTGCAGGATAAAAATTTCCTCTCCAGTGCTTATAGCTCCAGCCGGAAGTGCCAATATGTATTTTGCCCTGCATCATCTGGTAACTTATATTTTTTGAAGGTAATGATAATACCATTGTATTTGTATTAGGGCAGTGTTAAAAAGCGATTTCAAAAATGGCCTGGCTGTTGCGGGCAGTTTAAATTAGGCTGATATTTTAATGATGCCAAAAAAATTAAGGGGCTATTCTAAAATTTAAATGAAAGGGAAGACAACAGAATGAAAACAATTGAAGCATCCGGAAAGCCATTATATTTTCTGCGGCGGCCACCTTTGAAATCCTGATTTAAAACGGCATGCCAGATTGCGAAACTGGAAAAGGCGCTTTAGGAGAGTATGTATGGCAATAACCGGATTGTACAGGCTAAAATATTTTTACCAGGCAGCATGTGTTTCAATTACAAAAATCACCTTGGCGGTATCAAAAGACAATGTATGGCCGGTTACCGCAATGCATATACGCTACAGCCCGCTTACGGCTTGCGGAGCGGCTGACCCAGAAAAACAGTGCATTTTTTTAAAAAAAAATAAATTCCGGAACACATCCAAGACTGCAAAAAAAAGAAGCCGTCTCAATACTTAAATTTTGAGACGGTTTTTTAT
>NZ_NOXV01000205.1 GCF_002251835.1 Flavobacterium cyanobacteriorum | reverse complement strand
CGCCTGGGGCGTTGTGCGGGAAGCCCGTAGGGATTTCCGTATAACGTGCCGTGGCTTCGCCATAGTTGCAATGCCAGCGAACTGATTATTTTCTGTTAAAGATAAAATTTCTTGCGAACGTAAATGTCAATTTAGTAAAAATTTGTAACCTTGCCAAACGCTTGTTAGCAGCGGTTTCAGTTTTTTTGGAATGTCATTTTTTTGGGTAACAGCTCGGCTGTTTTATTAAACACTAATTTTTTTGGCTCAATTTCCCAATATAAGGACTTGCCATTTAGCGTTAGGTGAACTGCAGAACTATGGCCGCATACCCATACTTTTCCCGTTTGGATTTCTGAAAAGTGAACAATCAATGAACTTGTATTTTTTGAATCCATAAAAAAAGCCCCGGAAATAATATTAGGAGAAGTTTGATCTAAAGTATTTATTAATGTTTTTCCGTTTTTATTTAGCCTCAGATTTATGTATAACGCATCTTGTCGGTTGCTTTCATCAAAGAATTTAAATACTTCAATTACAACTTCATTATTCAAATCAGAATACGTCCAACGGCCTAAAAATTTATTGAGGACATTATTAATATCTTTAAAAATTTCATTTGAATAATTTGAGTTATTAATAAGGCGCTGATGTTTTTCTTCAACAGGATAAATATCCTTTTGAGCGAATGAAAAATTGAAGAATAATAATAGTATAAGATGCTTCATTTTGATATGGGGTTTATGAACTGACAAGGACTCAGGCCGCGAAGTAGCGGATTAGCTTCGCTGTTTTTCAATTCAGAGCACAAAACTGTCAACCAGCACTTAAGTTCATTTGAAAAACTGCTCTCGAATTTATGCATTTCACCCCGCATGACACCAAACGCATGTTAGGGCATCGTGCTACTTTCTCGGTCGTTTCTTGTCTTTCCAATATTGCTCTGACCGTGCGGTTGGGCAGACATACTCTTTTGCAAGCTTAGGTCTGTGCGATGGCTTGTGCGACTTGGCAATGTGTGTGACTGCTGCGTGGGCATTTTATTGCGGGCAAATTTGTTGGACGGCACTTACAAACTCTCCGAACGAATCATTCCATCTGGCTGCTCGGCTATAGTCTTTATTCAATCCATGAAGGATTCCTAAATTATCTTTATACTCGTTGTATCTTCCATTGTAAGCTTCCAATCTTTGTTTTGGAGCCGTTTGCTCTGCTTTTGATTTATGGTCAGGAAACTTAGGATTTAGATGATTTATACTTTGGAAATAATTGGTAACGCCCCTTCCGTCTGCTATAAGCCAGCTTTCAAGCATCTCGTCAATGCAGCACATGATTATTTTGGTCATGTCTATTCCAGCAGCTAGTAATTTGGCAGTTAATGTTGCTTTATGTTCATCACATTTACCCGTGCCGCCCCATTTGGGCATTCTGTCCCATATTATAAACACATACTGACAACCATTGTCAATCATGGTTTGAACATCCAAAGCACTATCGTTGATTACAGCGTGTTTATTACCTAATGGTGAAATATTCTCTTGTGATATTTCAAAATTATTGCACAAGTCTTTAGCTACCTGTGTGTAAAGCAATTCATCAGGTCCTTGGTCTTGGCATTCAAATACAAATCCTACTTTCATACTATCTGCTGAATTTACCTGTGGTGAATAATCTTCCCGGTGTGAATTTCTCAATCCAAACTTTCAATCGTTCTTCTGTAGCGGGAATGTGGTATTTACAATAATCCACTCGCTTGTCTGTGGCAATGATGCTTTCAATTGGCAACAAGTCTAATAGATACGGTGAATGCGTTGTAATAACAACTTGCATTTTACTAGCAGTTGTTTCATTGCGAATTTCATTCAATAAAAGTCCTATGGTTCTTGGGTCTAAACCATTTTCAATTTCATCTACAAACAACACGCTTGGTGGTTTTGGTGTATCGAACAAGGAAAGGAGAGCCAAAATTCTAAGCGTACCCGAAGATAAAAGCCAACCAGGCAGCGGCTTGCTTTTGTCATGCGTTTCATGCAGTAGCAATTCAACTTCACGGTTAAATGTTTCCTGAATATTGGGCTGAATTTGTTTGATGTAGGGCAATACAAAAATCATTTTCTGAACGATGCTGTCAAGGTATTCTTGCCCTTGTGCTCTAATCCAAAGAATATATTCCGCAATGTTTCTGCCATCATATTCTAAGCGAATATTTTTAGTTAACCTGTTTTGCATTACAGGTTTGCCCATGTCGTGGGCATTCATGTAAAGGAATTGCCAGTTCAAAACATATTCTCTGAAAGCTGCAACATCTTGATGCAGTAAATGCGGATTCCCGTCTGTTAGTGATAAAAGCAATGTATTGCTCTTGTGTGTAAACTCCCTTGCTCCATCGGCTGCAATATATAGTTGACAAAACGAATTGCCATTGTTATCTATGGCATTCGTGGCAAACATTACCTGACCATTACAGTGCAATTCTTCATTCTCAACGATGTAATAATCATCATTCAAGCTTAAGTTGAATGCAACTTGATACTCATATTTTTTACCATTGAGTTCGGCTTCCAACCAAAACGTAATGGGTTGGTGTTTTTGTTTAAAACCAAATTGCGAAACAGTCGCTTCATCTTGCAAGGCATGGTAATTACGAACCTTGTCTAAGCCACCCCAGATAGCAAAGGCTTCTTCTATGTTTTTAGTAAGGCAAAGATGTAAGGTTCGCATGGCTTCCATGACACTGCTTTTACCACTACCGTTATTTCCTATAAAAGCCGTGAAAGGCTGTAAAGGCAAATTCAGACAATCTTTGATTGCCTTAAAATTTACTATGCTTATTTTCTTGATCATTTGTCTGAACGATGATTTTAGTGATTTTATGATTGTCTATGATTTTTTAAAGGTTTCATTACTCGCTTGAATTGTAAACTGGTATTTCCAAAATTGAGGAGGAGTCCAATTTCAAGTCCATAGGCTTCCAAATAATTGATGGCTTGAGCCAGGTGTACATTTTCTAATTGTACCAAAGCTTTTAACTCTACCATTACTTTTCCTTCTACAAAAAAATCCACTCTTCTCTGCCCAATTTTATCCCCTTTATAAAATATATCCATTTCATGTTCCCTACTAAATGCTATTCCTTGTTGTGCCATTTCTATTTCCAAAGCTCTTTGATAGATTACTTCCTGAAACCCATTTCCAAGTATGCGGTGTACTTCAATTGCACAACCGATAATTTTACCTGTTAAATCACTGTATTTGTATTCTTGCTTTATCATTGTCTGAACTTTGATTTTTCTGATTTAATGATGGGCTTTGATTCATAGTTTTTCATTTCATCATTCAAATCAAAGTTCCAGACGAAATTTATTGTTTGCAATATTCCAGTATTCGTTCTGGATTTGATTTCTGTCTTTGATGCTTAGGTCTTTAAAAGTGTCTAACACTTGCAACATTTCCTGTTCAGTTAAACCGTATAAATGAAAAACTAAAGCATCAATTTTGTTTTCAAAAATACTTGAATGTAGTTTATCCTTTTTGAGTTCAAGAATTGTTGTTACTAAACGCACAACTTGTTCAATAATGTCTTTATCTGCTTTGACCAGCGGTAATTCATCTATTGTAGCCTTTTTGAGAGTATATGCTCCCCCTGCTGTCATAACACCAATAAACTTAAAGTAATACTCTATAAGTTTGCTGTTTAACACCCCCAGAATATATTTTAAAGGAATTTCGGTTGAAACAAGAAAGAAGCCGCCACTTGATAAGTAGTGTTTCTGAGTATCTAATGCAAACCCCCATTTATCTGCAGTAAGTGGCCATATGATTTTATTTTGCTCAAATAAGGGATAATAAGCAGTGTTGTCCTGAATTTCGAACCATTGATAATCCCCGGTCTTTCTGCCAATCTTTTGCGAATCATCTGTTCTCGGTGTTAACTCTGCTTTGTATTGAATTAAATGATTTTCAATTACAGGATATCGCTTAATATCTATCCCTCTTCTGGTAAAAATTAGGTTGAGACCATTACGATTAATTTGATATTTTTTTATTTCGCGACCTTTCAATAGTGGCTTTACTATATCAGAACCAAGCTCTTTAGAAATATCATCACTAATAATAAATGCAGGATCATATCCTGTAGTTACACCACGCTTAATTTCTATACCATTGATGTCTTTGATTTTATCTCCCTTCGACTCAATCTTTCTTTTTAATATTAATTCAGTTTCATTTGCAAATGACCATTCTGAAGCATCAAATGAAGCTTGCTTTATGAGTTTGCTGTTAACATTAAGGTGCTCCTGAAAAATTGATTTCCAATTTCTGTCTTTATAAAATTCCGTATATTTTATACTATGTGACTTTAATGGTTGTTCTTTCTTTCCACCAACAATTACACTAGACACCAAAACACCTTCAAAAACCTCAACTTGCTCGAAATTCACAAGGAATTGAATAGTATTAGCTAGTAAATATTTTCTCAACTCCTTGCCCCAACCAGTATTGAAAAATTTATTAGAATTTATATATTGAAGAGTTCCCTTTTTATTCAACAAATTAAACCCAAGTTCAAAGAAGTACGCACTAATATCAGTCGCTCCCGAATATACGAAATATCTATCTTTTAGAAGATAGGCAATATCCTTCAATTTTTTGTGTTCAATGTATGGCGGGTTACCAATCACAATATCAAACCCGCCTTTTTCAAATACATCAGCAAAAAACAAGTGCCATAGAAAGTAGGGTTTATTCACGGCATTTTGTAGCTCATATAATTTTTTTCGTTTCTCAATCAGGCCATCCAACTGTTTGTACAGTTCTTCAATCTTTTTTTTGGTAGCGGCTTTTAAACCTGGTGTATTGGCGTTGGGAGCTTCTGCAATTTGCCTTTCCAAGCTGCGTTGCCAAAGTTCTAAATTATAATCAATATGTTCATGCACAGTTTGGTTAATGAGTTCCCTTTGTTTTTGTTTTTTCTCAGGGTCGGTTTCATTAAAAAAGTCCTGCATGAGTTGCTGCAAGTTGTTTTCCTGCAACACTTTTACATCTGTAAATTTTAATTGTGGGTCAACGATGTTTCCAAAAATGTCTTTTTGTGGCTCATAAATAGTGGTGGTTTTGCTTACTGTATGCACCTTACTTAGGTCAATTCCTTCAAAGCTTTCCAGTAAGCTGTTGCCCTGCATAATCTTGTAATCCAAATTTGGCAATGGTTGTGGAGTATCTTCATCTACTACCAATGCCAGCCAAAAGCGTAAACGGGCAATCTCTACCGCCCCGTTCTCAATGTCCACACCATAAATACAATTTTGTATAATTTGCTTTTTGGTTTCGGCATGGTCAAGGGTTAAATCCAATGCGGTTTTGGCTTTAAATATTTCCTGCAACATGCCCATAGGGAAAGCACCTGAACCAATGGCAGGGTCACATATTTTTACTTTATCAAGCAGTTTTTCAATACGCTTGGCTTGTTGCACCACAAAGTTTTTCTTGTCGTTTCTTTCGCCAACTATGCCATTTCTGATGAAGTTTTCTAATGCTTTTGTTGCAGGGCTTTCATCTTCGGTGCATTCGGGTAAATAGGTACGCAAATATTGTATCAAGCTTTCCTGACACATGTAATGCACAATTTCTTTCGGAGTATAGAACGCCCCTTTCTCTCTGTTTTCTTCCAGTAGGTTTTCAAAAATGTGGCCTAACATTTCAGGGTCAATACCTACTTCGCTATCATACGGGTCGTTTTCGTCAATAGTGAAATTATACGATTCAAAAAACTCTAACAGGTTTTTAAACAGGTCGGCAGGAAAATCAATGTTGTGGTTATAGGAAATATCCTTGTCAAATAAACCACCATTTAAGTATGGGATTTTAATGTTAGCGCCTAAAGTGCTTGGAGCAAGATGATTGCTTCTTTTCTTATTCAGCGTTTCAAAGAATAATGTCTTTAAGGCTTTGCTGTGAAAATGTTCTTTATCAGCGTAGTTTAAAAATAAATTTTGCAGGAATTTAGCATCGCCACCTGTCCATTTCTCATTGCTTGCAGGAACACCCATCCATCCTTTTTTCTGAAGAAATTGCAAAAAGACAATTCTTCCAAGGAGCTTTTTACTAAAATCACGAATAGGTTTTGCTTCATCATCCTGCCAACCTTTTTCAAGTTTTTTTTTAGAACCGAGAATTATTTTTCGGTAATCGTTATTTGAAGCAAGGTGAGCACTGAATTTCTCGAAAAACTCTTTGTAAGATTTAAAGAAGTCCTTGTTTAATTTATCTACAGAGAAGGCATCAAACAAATCCGCTAAATAGATAGGCTTACCTTTTAGTTTATCAAATCTTTCTGCTGCGGTTCGGCAACTTTCACCTTTACCAAAAAGATAGGTGTAACGCTTTGGCTCTGTTTCCTTTTTGCCTTCTTCCGTTCTTATTTCACTTACAAAACTAAAACGCCATTTTTCACCTTGAACAAAAACAATTAACGCACCGTCCACATCGTATTTATAAACCTGGCGAAGCAAATTTCTTAAACTAACTCTGTTTTTATCCAGCCATGCTTTTGGCGTTAGATGCACCTCATACATCCCTACTAATCTCTCATCCGTAGTATAGAAACTCCCTAACTCAACAGCACTTTCCGCTATATCATTATTGGGTAATGAAATTGTTTGTGGTTTTTGGTGAAATTTCTTAGCCCCAAAATAATCTTTCATCACATCCAACCATGTTGAGGGTTGATATGCTTTTTCGAGTATGCTATTTTGTAATGTCTTCTTATCCATTATTCAAAATCTTCTTTAGTAAGTTGCTCCACCAGTTGGTGAAGTTTGTTTGCCAACACCGTTTTCGGAATCAGTTTGGTTTCGTAATCGGCTATGATGGCAGGCGAAGTATTTCGTGCCATGGCATATTCTACCACTTCCGTGTCTTTGCCCTTGCACAGTAAAATGCCAATACTTGGGTTTTCGTTAGGTCTTTTCACATCGCGGTCTAATGCCTCCAAATAGAAATTGAGTTTACCCAAAAACTCGGGTTCAAATTCCTGTATTTTCAGTTCAAACAATACCAAACATTGCAAATCACGATGGTAAAAAAGCAAATCGGTAAAATAGTCCTTATTGCCCACCTGCAAACGATACTGATTGCCCATATAGGTGAATCCTTTACCTATTTCCAGAATGAATTTTTGCAGGTTAAGAATTAATGCCTTTTCAAGGTCTTTTTCAGAATGCCCATCGGGTAAATCAAGAAATTCAAAAATATAAGGGTCTTTAAAGAGGTTTTGAGGTAATTGTGACCGCAGTGCGGACACAATTGGATTGGAGAGCATAGTGCGTTCGAATGTTGCTGTGTTCAGTTGTCGTTCCAATTCTCTTTTCGATAACTTTTGAGTTATACATTGGATGAAATAAAAAATCTTTTCCTCTACCGTTTTAGTCTTGGAAAGTATGAGTAAGTGGTGCGTCCAACTGATTTGTGTCACCAGCGGTGACACAAATTTAAACACTTGACTATCAACTAATTGTAATTGTGTCGCCAATGGTGACACAATTTTATTCACTCCATTTTCAAGCTTTTGCAAATGTGTCGCCAGTGTTGACACAAATTCGGGTGATGAATAGGTTTCATAAAACTGTTTCATTCTATAAAGTCCTCTACGGTTAAAGCCTTTAAGCCCGGGGCAATTATCCTGAATAAATGAAGCCAGTTCTTCAACCGTGTTTTCGCCCCATGCACCCGCTGAAACCTTCTCTGAAACGAGATTGCCCACTTTGAAATACAGCAATACCAATTCCTCGTTTACTTTATGAAAAGCCCTGTTTCTGGCTTCTTCAATCAGTAAAACAACTTGCTTGAATTCGGTATTCGTATTTCTTAGTTTGCTCATATTTATTCAATAAAAGTTTCTGATAGCACAATTTCAGGTGCAATGTTGGTGTCAATTTCTTCCAGTTTCGTTTCTTCTTCGTCACTGGTAAAAGCATCGTATTTCTTTGCCAAGGCAATCAACAAATTGTCCACTTGTGAAGTAGTGATTTCTCGTTTACTGAAAAACTTCTGACTTAGCTTTTTCAACTCATTTGCCAGAGGCGTGTAAGTGCCGCTTTCAACAATGGGCTGCAAGGTTTGGCAGGTTTCTTTTACAATGGCTTGGTGTGTAATGGCTTTGAAGTCACGTAGGAATTTTAAAGCTTGTTTGGTATTCGCATCGGCTTTGTCGGTAGTTGTAACCTTTTCAGTTGTTCCACCTAAAAAGTCTTCGTCAAATGATTTTAAAGCAGCCTGAACATGTTCGTAATGATTTTCAGGCAATGCAAAAGATGGTTCTGCTGATTGTGCTTCAAAAATTTGTGCTGCTTCCAAAAAGGTCAATGGATTTACTTTGGTTTTATCATTGATTTGATAAAACTCCATTTTATAAGGTGATTTCAGAAATACTACTGTTGAACCGTGTGTGTCTGATTTTTGAGTACTTCGACCATGCTCAGCACAAGCATACTTCATACTTCTTGCTGTCCTTGCTTTTAAAGGAAATGTTTTGATGCGTTTAAACTCTTTCGGATTGTTGTCTTTAAACTCGCGGATAAAACGTAAATAATAAAGTCGCTTGTCTTCATCATCTGGTAAACCTTCGTTAAACAATTCAAACTGCTCCAACATTTCCTCGTGAGTGTATATCTGTGCATCCTCACCAAAAGCGGTGTGAAAACCTTGCAGTTTGATTAATGCATTACTGTAAAGTTTTATTTCTTCATCACCTTGTTGAGAAGGGTAGAAGTTGTAGTTGTAAATTACTCCGGCCACACTGCCGATTCGGTTAACCCGTCCAATTCGTTGCATTAATCGAGTTGCATTCCAAGGCGTATCATAGTTTACAATTACATTGGAACGGTGCAGGTTAACGCCTTCTGCCAACACATCGGTTGTGATAATGATATTGTAATCGTTCTTTTTATCTCCAATGTAGTTTGCATCAAAGTTTTCCTGAATGGTCTCAAAAATTTTGCTTCGGTTGTCGCTTGAAACATTTAGAACTTTAGTGTTAAGGAAAGCTTCAACTTTTTCAGTAAGGTAATTTGCCGTATCAGTGCTTTCCGTAAATACAACCAATTTACCTGTTGGGTTAATTTGCTGATTAAGCAATTCGTCTTTCAGCGTGATTAAGAAAGCATCCAGTTTTGGGTCTTTTTCAACTTTGCTCCATTCCTTTACCAACTCTTGTAAAAGCAAATGGTCTTTTCGCAAGCCGTCAATAAAACCACTATCAAAATCAGCAGGACTGAAAACATTGTTTCTTGGATTTTCAGCACTCATTTCAAGAATCATCACTTCCAAATCTTCAATGCTGAAACCTTTTTCCATTAGGTCGTTCACACGCAAGTCTGGAGCAATTAATACCTTGCCTTTATCAAACATTTCAATCATTCTGCCTGTGGCAGTAGTCAGGTTCTTTAATGATGATTTAAAAGCAGAGAAACTGCTTTCTAACCTTTTCACCATTAAAGTTTTCATGATACCGGCCAAGGATTGAGAAACTAAAATTGCTTGTTCGTAATAGTTCTCTCGTAATTCAGGTTTCAAATATTTGATTGCCTGATAGCGGTAATACTGGATTTTATCATCATCAGTCAAGTAGAAAACTGTATGATAAAACAGCTTGCTCAACTTGGCATCAAACTCATAAATTTTGGGTTTTGGTGCTGCTATTTCAGGAAACTCTATCCCTTGTGCTTGTAAATCCTCTTTGTATTTAGGGTAATTGTCTAAATCTCGTCTTGTTCTACGAACTGTTATTTGAGAAATGATTTTTTCACGAATAATTGAATACAGCTCTCTGATACGTTCAATGTTTGGTTCGTCTTGTTGCATGATTTCTCTGAACTCACGAATGATTGGCCCAAAGAAGCTTTGCAAATTGGTTACAGGCAAAGTGCTTCGTCTTGCATCTTGAAACAAAAGCAACTGGTAGTATAAATCTTGTGGTCTGTTGTTTAGTGGTGTGGCAGAGATTAGAATGACTTTTTTCTTTTTGCCTGGAACTAAGCCTTCGCCATTTCTTGAAGCTTTGCAAATTCGTTGAAGTAATCCGAACGATTGCGAAGTGTGGTTTCTGTAGCGGTGTGCTTCGTCAACTAAAACCAAATCGTAATCCTCTTTTGCCCAATAGTTCAAATCATCACCGTTTACAATTTTGTCTAATCGTCCGTTGGTAATGAATTTGGTATGTCGGTCAATACCGAAAAGTCGGAAGGTATTTTTCCAGTTTTTTTCGAGAGCAGGCGGAAACACCACCAATATTTTTGTGTTCAACGAGCCATTGGCAACTAAAAATCGTTTGGCAATCATGGCTGCGATCACTGTTTTTCCTAAACCAACTACATCGGAAAGAAAAAAGCCATTGTGTTCCATCAGCATTTGAAAGCCTTGGTTTACGGCATCAATCTGATAGGACAGTTTTTTGTAAGTCTTCGGCAAATCCCCAACTGTGTCTGGGTCGTAGTCTATGTTTTTGCCGAAATATTCAATTAAGAACTTTATATAAAGCTCATAAGGCGTGAAAGTCTGACCAATATGTGTTTTTTGTTTGAACTGCTGAATGTCTGCCGGAAGAATTGGCGTTGAGTGTTCCCATAATTCAACAAACTCTTTTTTGGTAAATTGAACATCGTCATAGTCTTTGAGTGCAATATTCAATTCATAGTTTGGTGATTTCTTAATTCCTAGTCCTGCTTCTGTCAGGTTAGAAGAACCCATGATAACCCAACCATCTGTATGTTCGCTGTGGTGTTCAGGTAAAAACAAATAGAACTTTGCATGAATAGCTTTTGAATTGTGTGCTCTTACTTCAATTCGTCCGTCAATCAAGTCATTCACGAATTGCAAAACACCTTTTTCAACTTCTTCTGAATATTTCGCTTCTTTGATGTCCTGTATAAACCATTTTAAAAATTCTTCTTTCGTTTTTTCTTCGTCACCGAAATACAAAAGCCCTTTACGTTGCGATTCCGCAAACATTTGGTCAACATTGATGCCGACTAGTATTTTAATTTCTTTTAAGTCTTTTAAGTATGGTTGTAAAGCGAAGTAACCCGAAGAACGGAAGTAACCAACTACAGCATGAAAGGCATATAAGTCCTTCATGTGTTCGATAATTCCTTTGAATTTATCGAACATGCTTCGTTCGCTGTTATTTGTAAAAAATTTAGATGACATTATCTCTTTTTGCTTTTTATCTGTTTCTCAGCTTCTTTCAGTCCTTCACTTAAATGTTCAAGTCCGCCAAAGTCTTTACTTATTTTGTCTGCTATATAAGTTGTTTGTACTTCTTTCAAGTCCAGTTCTAAGATTTCAGAAAGTGGTTTTAAATAGTCAGGTGAAGCAGGTCTTTCACCACGTTCAACTTTGCTCAGGGTTGAAGTGTCAATGTCGAGATAAGCAGCAACTTTCCTCAATGGAAGTTCTATTTCCTCTCTTCGCTTTCTGATATAGTCACCAAATGTTACCGTGCTCATTTAGACAAATTGTTTTGGACAGATGTGTCAAATTTAATACTTTAATTGAAACTGTCATCCGTGCGGTGGGAAAATTTAGCTCTTTTGGTTTTGCGAAGGGTCGGCTTGTGTGTTGGGCAAAACCAAATGTGTCATTTGTGCGGTGGCAATTCAAAATATTTTGTGCGGTGGGAAAAAAAATAAAACACGAAGGGTAGGGCAATGAGTGTCGGCTTACTCGCTGTCCGTTTGTTGTATCGTTTCTATGTCCGTGTTCACTTGACAAAATGGTTTACTTTTTTTCAGTTTTTAGTCGTCTGTTTATGGTTGCACTGTCGTCTTTTAGGCTTACTGCTAACGGTTCTCGGCTTTGCGTTTGTGCGGGTTTCGGAGCACAAAACTGTCAAACTGCACTGAACTTGAATAGAAGCA
>NZ_NOXV01000207.1 GCF_002251835.1 Flavobacterium cyanobacteriorum | reverse complement strand
GCATCCTCCCCGCCGCCGCGCTTATGGCGGCGGGGAGATATAGCGGACGACGGGACAGGTGTGGCTGGAAATGCCTGTAGCCTGCTGCTCCGGATGCTGTACCGGAAACGGGTGGATATAAAAAAACTCCGCTTAGTACGGAGTTTTCAATTATCATCTTATACAATTACTTTATGAATTCTATTTTTTGTGCTTCCTCGAGGTTTACGCTGTCAAAAAAGCCCTGCTCGTTCATCCATTCGTCGCTAAAGACCTTGCTCATGTAGCGGGAGCCGTGATCAGGGAATATAAGGACTACATTGCTGTTACTATCAAATTCGCCTGCATCGGCATATTGTTTGGCTGCCTGAAGTGTAGCGCCACTGGTATACCCTACAAACAGGCCTTCCTGCTTGGCAATATGGCGAGCAGCATGGGCACTTTCTTCGTCAGATACTTTTATGAACTTATCTATTACATCAAAATCAGTAGCTGTAGGGATAAGGTTTTTACCAAGGCCTTCTATTCTGTAAGGATAGATTTCCTCACTATCAAACTCCTTAGTTTCGTGGTATTTTTTAAGTACTGAACCATAAGCGTCAACACCAAGTATCTTTATGGCAGGGTTCTTTTCTTTAAGGAAACGTGCCGCACCCGATATGGTTCCCCCTGTACCGCTGCAGGCAACAAGATGGGTAATTTTACCGTTGGTCTGTTCCCATATTTCTGGCCCGGTAGTGTTATAGTGGGCATCAATATTAAGGTCGTTAAAATACTGGTTGATGTAAACTGAACCTTTTATTTCTTCGTGAAGCCTTTTGGCCACATTATAATATGATCGTGGATCGTCAGCCGATACATTGGCGGGGCAAACATATACTTTGGCACCCATGGCGCGGAGCATGTCTATTTTATCTTTAGAAGATTTAGAGCTGACTGCCAGTACGCAGTCATAACCTTTAATAATGCTTACCATTGCTACACTGAAACCGGTATTGCCGGATGTTGTTTCGATAATGGTGTCTCCCGGCTTAAGGATGCCTTTCTTTTCAGCTTCTTCTATAATGTAAAGTGCAATCCTGTCTTTTGTAGAATGGCCCGGGTTGAAGGCTTCTACCTTGGCGTAGAAATTTCCTTTTAACCCTTCGGTAACTTTATTGAGTTTAATGAGAGGTGTGTTCCCTATTAATTCCAATACATTATTATAGGCTTTTATTTCTTCTTTCATAAAAAATAAGTTAATCAAGGCGGGCTTAACAAGAATTTTTTTAGCAACCTCAAAACCCTGCAAAGCTAACAAAAAAAATTTAATTACTTTCTAATTCCTTCCAAATCCAATAAAAAACTATACTCTTTGGCTACCTCTTTGATGGCTTCAAAACGGCCTGAAGCGCCACCGTGCCCTGCTTCCATATTTGTATCAAGGAACAGTAGGTTATTACCGGTTTTCATAACCCTCAGTTTAGCGACCCACTTGGCGGGTTCCCAATATTGTACCTGGCTGTCATGCAAGCCTGTTGTAACCAACATATTAGGGTACTCCTGTGCCTTCACGTTGTCATACGGGGAATAAGATTTCATGTAGTTATAATAGTCCTTATCATTAGGGTTGCCCCACTCATCATATTCGCCCGTAGTAAGCGGGATAGTATCATCAAGCATGGTGGTGATAACATCTACAAAGGGTACCTGTGCAATAACGCCCCTGTAAAGATTCGGCTCCATATTTACTATGGCGCCTATAAGAAGCCCGCCCGCGGAGCCGCCCTCTGCATAAAGGTGCTGCGGCGAGGTATATTTTTGTGCAATTACAAATTTTGAGCAGTCAATAAAATCAGTAAAGGTATTTTTCTTTTTCAGGAGTTTGCCTTCTTCATACCATTCACGCCCCAGGTCTTCCCCGCCCCTTATATGGGCTATGGCATAAATAAAGCCTCGGTCAAGCAGGCTAAGCCTCAGTGATGAAAAGTAGGGGTCCATTGAAGCGCCATAAGAACCGTAAGCATACAGCAGCAAAGGATTTTTCCCGTTTTTGGTGATGCCTTTGCGGTACACCATTGATATTGGTATTTTGGTACCGTCCTGTGCGGTAGCCCAAATCCTTTCTTCAGTATAGTTGTTTTTGTCAAACTTGCCGCCGAGCACTTCCTGTTCTTTGAGTACGGTCTTCTGTTTTGTCTTCATGTTGAAATCAATGACAGAAGAAGGTGTTGCCAGCGACTGGTAACTGTACCTAAGTATATCAGTATCAAAATCAGGGTTTGTTGATGTACCTGCGGTATAGGTTTCACTCTCAAAAGGCAGGTAATACTCGCCACTGCCATTCCAGGGGCGTATCCTTATCTTGTTTAATCCGTCCGAACGTTCAGAAATAACGAGGTAATCTTTAAATATCTCAATATCTTCAAGCAGCACATCCTTCCTATGCCCTATGAGGTCTTTCCAGTTATCTTTCCCGGTAGCTGTTTCAGGGGTAACCATCAGCTTAAAGTTGGTGGCTTTGTCTTTGTTGGTTACAATATACCACTTGTCACCATAGTGAGAGATGCTATACTCCAGTCCGCGGGTGCGGGGCTGGAAAATCCTAAACTCGCCGTCAGGTTTGTCAGCTTCCAGGATCCTGTATTCTGACGTAAGGGTGCTCATGGAACCTATCACAAGGTATTTTTTTGATTTTTCCTTGTAAATAAATGTATTATAGGTTTCGTCTTTTTCATGGTAAATAAGCACATCATTATCTGTGGTTGTTCCCAGCGTATGCTTGTGTATCTTTTCTGAACGCAGGGTTACAGGGTCCTTACGGGTATAGAACAACGTTTTATTGTCGCCAGCCCAGGTGGAGCCGCCGGTTGTATTTTCAATTTTTACAGGCAGTATTTCGCCTGTTGCCAGGTTTTTAATCTGTATAGTGTATTGCCTGCGCGATACAAGGTCAACGCCAAAAGCCACCCACTGGTTGTCTTCGCTTACGCTGAGCCCTGCCATGTGAAAGTAAGAATGACCCTTAGCCATCTCGTTGCAGTCAAACATAATTTCTTCCTTTGCCGAAAGGCTGCCTTTTTTGCGGGAATATACAGGGTAATCCTTGCCTTTTTCAAAACGGGTAATATAATAATAGCCGTTATAAAAATACGGAACTGAGGCATCGTCTTCTTTAATCCTGCCTTTCATTTCCTCAAAAAGGGCCTTTTGGAACTCCTTGGTATGGGCGGTCATTTTTTGGTAATATTCATTTTCCTTTTTGAGGTAATCAATAACTTCCGGATTTTCGCGCTCATTGAGCCAATAGTAATTATCAATGCGTACGTCGCCGTGTTTTTCAAGTTTTTTTGGCTTAACAGCAGCCTTGGGTGGAGTAATCAATTCTGTCATTTTTGGTTTGCCGGATTGTGCATTTGCTGCAAAAATAACACAAACGCAACTTAGTAAGGCTTGTTTTTTCATTCTTTTATGAATTGCTATAGTATTTGCAATTTAATACATTTGCAGTATATACAACTTACAAAATTCTTAAAAATGTTTGGAGATATTATGGGAATGATGGGCAAACTTAAAGAAACCCAGCAAAAAATTGAAGAAACAAAAAAAAGGCTTGATAGTGTACTGGTAGATGAGCAGAGCAGTGACGGCCTGCTGAAAGTTACACTGACTGCCAATCGCGGCGTAAAAGCCATTGCTATTGATGATTCATTACTGGAAGACAAAGAACAGCTTGAAGATTACCTGGTATTAGTGCTCAACAAAGCTATAGAAAAGGCTACATCAGTAAATGAGGCAGAACTGGCCGCTGTTGCCAAAGAAGGCATGCCGAACATACCGGGGCTGTTTTAATTTACTAGCTAAATACAATAAGCTGATGACAACCAATCTTCCCGATGAACTGATAAATATACTACTGTCATTTCATCCTTGTGACTATTCCTTTTTGAGTGAACTTGAAAAAGTCGCGGAGCCAGTATTTATTCCCAAAAAAACTGAATGGGTATCTACAGGAAAAATCTGCAATAAAGTGTTGTTCCTGCAGAGCGGACTCTTATACAGTTGCCACGAAGAGGATAATCATACTGTAACTACATGGTTTATGAAAGAGAATGATTTTGTAATTTCTGTAAAAAGTTTTTTTCTGCAGCAACCATCAAATGAAAGTGTAATAGCCCTTGAGGACTGTTTTGGAATTACACTTTCTTTCTCGGCACTAAATAACCTTATTAAAGGCCATAAAAGCTTACTTGAAATTTACTCTAAGCTAATTGAAAAGTATTATGTACTTAGTGAACAAAGGGCTATAAATATGCGAAAGAAGAAGGCTATTCACCGCTATTCCTTTTTACTTTCACATCATCCTGATATTATCCGACGTGTGCCTCTGACTTTAATAGCTTCATACTTACGGGTTAATATAGAGACACTTAGCAGGATACGTGCAAATATTTGACAATTGTCAACTATATTTTCTGAATAAAGCAATTTCTTTGGCTTTTGTCAACCTATTTAAAAATGAAAAATAAAATTTTAAATACCTTATTAATATTTACCCCTTTTATTGTATATCTTGAATGGGGAACTGGCAATAAAAGTTTTTTGTATGAAGCAGAATTGTTGATATTAAAAAAAATTTTCATTAACCCAACTGCTGTACTACATCCTTTCATTATAATGCCGTTGGCAGGGCAACTACTGTTGATTTTTACACTATTTCAAAGATATGCTTCAAAACGTTTAACAGTTATTGGAATGTTATTAATTGCCTTACTTGTAGTCTTTATATTTTTTATTGGCCTACTATCCCTGAATGTAAAGATACTTCTTTCAACCATACCTTTTTTAGCAACTGCCATGGCAACAGTTAATTATTATTTCAAAAATAAAAGACAATGATATTTATTTTTAAATATTCACTTTACCTAACGCCTCCAGCACATACTGGTGCATTACCTCTTTATAATCAAGGTGCGTCACAATCCGCAGCTTCCCTCTTCCAAGTGAACTAATAAATATATTCTTCTGCTTTAGTTTTTCAGTCAGCGCTTCTTCGCTGTATTGTGGCTTTATAGCAAATATTAGTATGTTGGTTTCTACCGGCTCCACTGACTGAACCCAGGGTAATTGCAGCAGCAGCTGGCCCAGTTGTTTAGCCCTCCGGTGGTCTTCCTCCAGCCTTCCTACGTTATTTTGCAGCGCATAAAGCCCGGCGGCTGCCAGATAGCCTGCCTGGCGCATGCCCCCTCCCAGAATTTTGCGTATCCTGAGGGCTTTTTTTATGGTTTCGGCATCACCTGTAAGCAGTGACCCTACCGGGGCGCCCAGCCCTTTTGACAGGCAAACCGAAATAGTGTCGAACAGTTCACCAAACTGTTTTGGGTGCTGCCGCTTAGCCACCAGCGCGTTCCACAGCCGGGCGCCGTCGAGGTGGTATTTAAGGTTGTGCTTGCGGCAAACCTGCTTTATATCCCTCAGCACCTCAAGGTCATAACAGGCACCGCCGCCTTTGTTAGTGGTGTTCTCAATGGCAACAAGGCTTGTAAGCGGGCTGTGGTAAAAATCAGGCGGATTTATGGCCTCTTCTACCTGAGCAGCCGTAACCATACCCCTGTGCCCATCAATAAGCCGGCATGAAACACCGCTGTTAAATGATGCGCCACCGCCTTCATAATTGTAAATATGCGACCACTTATCACAAATAAGCTCTTCCCCGGGATTAGTATGCAATTTAATAGCGGCCTGGTTTGCCATGGTGCCTGATGGAAAAAACAGGGCTGCCTCTTTCCCGAAAAGAGCGGCTACGGTTTCTTCAAGCTCCACAACAGTGGGATCCTGTTTATATACGTCATCACCCACTTTTGCCCTGAACATATGCTGGAGCATTTCGTGGCCGGGACGTGTAACCGTATCGCTAACTAAATTTATTTCCATGTTAATTGAAAAGGATAGCTTATTTTTGCAAAATACAAAACTACATTATTTATGACAAATACCGAACAAATTAAAGGTATTATGGAGCGCCTTGGTGCGCTGAGGAGGTATCTTTGACATCGAAAGGAAACTAATCGAAATTACTAACGAAGAAGAAAAAACATTTGCACCTGATTTCTGGAACAATGCCAAAGAGGCCGAGCTTGTGGTGAAAAACCTACGCTCAAAAAAGAAATGGGTGGAAGATTATGACAAGGGCATGGCTATGGCCGAGGAACTCCAGATACTGTATGAGTTCTGCAAAGAAGGCGAAGCCACCGAAGAGGAGCTTGACAACCACTATGCGCTTACTGTTTCACACATTGAAGGGCTTGAGTTCCGGAACATGCTTTCAGATGAAGGCGACAGCCTGAGCGCAGTATTGCAAATAACGGCGGGTGCCGGAGGTACTGAAAGCTGCGACTGGGCCGGGATGCTGATGCGTATGTACATTATGTGGGGCGAAAAGCAGGGGTATAAGGTTAAGGAGCTTAACTTCCAGGAAGGCGAAGTAGCCGGGGTAAAAACCGTAACCCTTGAGTTTGAAGGCGATTTTTCCTTCGGCTGGCTCAAAGGCGAAAACGGTGTCCACAGGCTGGTGCGCATCTCCCCGTTTGACAGCAATGCCAAAAGGCATACATCGTTTGCTTCCGTGTATGTATATCCGCTTGCCGATGACACCATTGAAATTGAAATAAGCCCGGCTGATATTTCATGGGAAACCATGCGATCAAGCGGTGCCGGCGGGCAAAACGTAAACAAGGTAGAAACGGCGGTAAGGCTGCGCCACCACCCTACCGGCATTATTATTGAGAACTCGGAAACCCGATCACAGCTTGATAATAAAACCAAAGCCATGCAGTTGCTTAAATCACAGCTTTATGAAATAGAGCTGAAAAAGAGGCAGGCCGTGAGGGATGAGATTGAAGCCAACAAAATGAAGATAGAATGGGGATCGCAAATCCGCAACTACGTGATGCACCCTTACAAGCTGGTAAAAGATGTACGTACACAATATGAAACCAGCGATGTTGACAGCGTAATGAATGGTGAAATTGATGCGTTCCTTAAGGCTTACCTGATGATGATGGGCCAAAAGCACGAGGACTAAAATAGTGCTTAAAGAAATGGCTATTCCTAAGATAGGTTTATTATCTTAGGAATAGCCATATATATAGGATGTTTTAAATCCCCGCTACTTGTTTTATTTCATCAATAATACGTACCGCAAGGGCATCAGCCTTATCCTGTGATTTTGCTTCGGTATAAATACGTATTATAGGCTCTGTATTTGATTTACGAAGGTGCGCCCACTCTTCAGCAAAATCAATTTTAACACCGTCAATTGTTGATATATCTTCATTTTTATACTTGCCTGCCATTGCCGCAAGTATAGCATCAACATCAATTTGTGGTGTAAGCTCAATTTTATTTTTGCTCATGTAGTATTGCGGGTATGATGCCCTCAATTTCGAAACGGTCATACCCTGCTCTGCAAGATAAGTAAGGAACAGCGCCACACCAACAAGTGCATCGCGCCCGTAATGGAGTTCAGGATAAATAATACCGCCATTACCCTCACCGCCTATTATGGCATTGTTCTTTTTCATAAGCTCCACCACGTTTACCTCTCCTACCGCACTCGCTTCATAAGTACCGCCGTGCTTTTGTGTAATATCGCGCAGCGCTCGCGATGATGACATATTGCTCACAGTATTACCAGGTGTTTTGCTCAAAACATAATCGGCTACGGCTACAAGGGTATATTCCTCACCAAACATTTCCCCGTTGTCAGAAATGAAAGCAAGCCTGTCAACATCAGGGTCAACCACAATACCAAAATGCGCTTTTTCCTTTACAACCAGTTCGCAAATGTCACCCAGGTGCTCTTTTAAAGGCTCAGGGTTGTGCGGGAAGTGCCCATCGGGTTCGCAATAAAGCTTTACCACCTCAACACCCATCTGCTCCAGTAGTTTAGGAATTATAATTCCGCCTGACGAATTAACCCCGTCAACCACAACTTTAAAATTAGCCTTTTTAACTGCCTCAACATCAACAAGGGGCAGCTGTAACACCTCATCAATATGTATGTCCATGTAAGCATCATTGGCCGTAACAGTGCCCAGGCTGTCCACATCGGCAAAATCAAAAGCTTCACTTTCGGCAATATCAAGTATTTTGGCACCTTCCGCCCCACTGAGGAATTCACCTTTCTCATTAAGCAGTTTCAGGGCGTTCCATTGTTTGGGATTATGGCTGGCAGTCAGGATAATACCACCGTCTGCTTTTTCAAGCGGCACTGCAACTTCAACGGTCGGGGTGGTAGAAAGCCCGAGGTCTATTACATCAATGCCAAGGCCGGTGAGGGTATTCACCACAAGATTGTGTATCATAGGGCCTGATATTCGTGCATCGCGCCCAATTACAACGGTAAGTTTGTCTTTTCCTGAATAATTTTTCAACCACGTACCGTAAGCCGAGGCAAACTTTACAGCATCAACCGGGGTAAGGTTATCGCCTGTTTTACCACCTATGGTGCCCCTTATGCCTGATATGGATTTAATTAGTGTCATATTTGCGTTTTTATTGGTATTGCAAATATAGGATTTTAGATTTCTGATTACAGATTTACTGTTTTAGGATTTTGTTACCGGAAACAATTTCTTACATTAGGGCAATGAATTTCTTAGCACATATATATCTTTCAGGTGATAACCCTATGGTAAGGATAGGCAATTTCATGGCTGATACCATACATGGCCATAAGCCTGAAGAGTTTGCCCCTGATATAAAAAAAGGCATATTGCTGCACCGTGCCATAGACAGCTTTACGGACAGCCACCCTGTTTTCAGGCAGGGCACAAAGCGGCTGCACCCTGTGTACCACCACTATGCGGGGATAATAGTTGATATTTTTTATGATCATTTCCTTGCTAAAAACTGGGAACTTTACCATCCTGTTCCGCTTACCCGGTTTGCGCAGGAGTTTTATGCACTGTTGCATGAAAATGAAAATATCCTTACACAGCGTACCCTAAACCTGATGCCCCACATGATAAAACACAACTGGCTTGCCAGCTATGCCACCATTGAAGGTATTTCGCGTATTTTGATGCAGATGGACCATCGTACAAAATATAAATCAGGAATGGGGCAAAGCGTTAATGAGCTGAAAGAATTTTATGTGGAGTTTGAAGAAGAGTTCGGTATTTTTTTTAATGCCGTAAGGGCTTTTTCAAAAGAAAAACTTCTGGAGCTATGAGTAATTTCATCAATGAACTTGAAAACGTATTTACCACGAATGCATCAGCTGAAAATGCTGTTGCCATGGAAAAATATATGAAGGGCCACTTCCCTTTTTTTGGTATCAAGACTGATATGAGGCGTTCACTGCACAAGGATATAGCCTTAAAGTACCGGGATGAACTAAAACAAAACGCAAGGGAAGTTGCAGCAGCATTGTATATTAAAGAGCAACGGGAATACCACTACAGCGCCATTGACCTGCTTATGAAAGAACTGAAAAAGAATTTCAGGGATGATGATATAGTACTTATTGAACATTTGCTGGTAACAAAATCCTGGTGGGACAGCGTTGACCTTGTATCAAAATACCTTCTGGGGGGTTACCTTGAGCAATACCCTGATAAAAAAGAGGAAACGGTAAGCCGGTTTACTACATCTCCAAACATGTGGCTAAACCGCTCAGTGTTGCTGTTCCAGTTGGGCTATAAGAACAAAACCGACCAACAGTTGCTTTTCAGGGAGTGCCTGCGGCACAAAGATTCAAATGAGTTTTTTATCCAAAAGGCTATTGGCTGGGCATTGCGCGAATATGCAAAAGTAAATACGGCTTCGGTGAAGGATTTTGTTGCGAAGGCAGGGTTAAAGCCACTAAGCGTAAGGGAAGCCCTAAAAAATGCATAATCTCCTTTAAAATCCTTGCAAATAAAGTAAATTAGCATTTTAAACCCACCCTTAAATAAATGCCAAGAAGAGCTATTTCAAAATTCCTGCTGTTTTTACGGCACAACGTGCGCCGCATGGAAGCATTTTTTTTCCTGCTGAAGAGCCTGTTGTCCGAAAGGCATTTCATTTATTTTTCGTGTGTGGCCGTGGCAATATCCACATCATTGGCTGTTATTTTGCTAAAAACGTTTGCACACAATGTTTTCCTTTTTGCCAACTACATCAATGGCTACTTAAAACTGCCTTATATAAACAGTATATTGCCTGTTGTAGGCATTTTACTTACGGTACTCGTAGTCCGCAAAGTGCTTGATGGCAGTATTGAAAAAGGCAGTTCGGGTATTTTATATGCCGTAGCAAAACGGGGTGGCATTATGCCCCGGAAGCAGATGTACGCACAGATAATCACCAGTTCCTTAACTGTGGGGCTGGGCGGGTCTGCAGGGCTGGAGTCGCCTATTACCATCACAGGGGCGGCATTCGGGTCTAATTTTGCACGAAAATACAAGCTTTCGCAAAAAGACCGGATACTCCTGCTGGCCTGTGGTGTTGCCGCGGGTATTGCCGCGGCCTTCAACGCGCCTATTGCAGGGGTGCTTTTTGCCATAGAAGTTGTGCTTACCGATGTAACTATCACCGCTTTTATCCCGATAATGATATCAGCGGCTACCGGTGCGCTGGTTTCCACCATAGTGCTTAATGAAGAAGTTTTGCTGTCATTCAGGCAGCAACAGTCTTTTGATTACCATAACATACCTTATTACGTGCTTTTAGGGCTTTTGGCAGGCTTTGTATCCGTATATCACGCCAGGAGGTTCCGCAAAACAGAGAGTTTCTTTAAAAAAATGAAGGCTAAGGGGTATCGTAAGGCTCTTTATGGCGCCATACCGCTTGCATTGCTTATATTCCTCTTCCCTACCCTTTTTGGTGAAGGGTACGAAAGCATAAAAACGTTATCTAACGGTGATGCTGCTTCGTTGCTTGAGAATACCCTCCTCGAAGATTTTAAACATAATGGCTGGGTGGTACTTGGTTTTGTGGGCATAACCATGATGATAAAGGCTTATGCAACAGGCCTTACCCTTGCCAGCGGGGGCAACGGCGGAAACTTTGCGCCTTCCCTGTTCGTTGGCTCGTACCTTGGCTTTTTTGTTGCCAAACTGGTGAGCCTTACAGGGCTTGCCAAAGATATCCCCGTGGGCAATTTTACCATTGTGGGCATGGCAGGTATCCTCAGCGGCCTCTTCCACGCGCCGCTAACAGCCATTTTCCTCATCGGTGAAATAACAGGCGGATATAACCTGATGGTGCCGTTAATGATTGTTTCCTCCATTAGCTTTGCCGTATCAAAACAATTTGAAAATTACTCCATGGACGTGAAACACCTGGCCGATAAGGGGCAGGTATATACAACCGATAAAGACCGGAACATCCTCTCGGGGATCGACCTGCTCCATGTGGTAAATACTGGCCTGAAAACCCTTTCGCCAGATGATAAACCTGAAAATGTCATTGCCCTCCTCACCGAAACATCACAACTCATTTTTCCTGTTACCGACGAGAAACACCGGCTATTAGGCATTGTAGATTTTAACCGCAACAGGCAGGTACTTTTCAGCGCTTTCAGGATAAAGTACAGTACCCTGCAGGAAATTATGTCAATACCTGAAGAAACAGTTGCCATTGACGATTCCACGGAAACCGTCATGCAAAAGCTGGAAGCCACAGGAAGCGATTACCTTGCTGTTACAAAAGACAACAGGTACTACGGAATTGTATATAAAACCCATATACTCGAAGCCTACCGCCAAAAACTCCGCGAAATGGTCATAGAATAAACTACAGCTGGTATTACCCCTTTAATAATACCCCTTTATGTATACCCAAAATACTTATCTTTAGGAGCAGCCGGCTAAGCACCATTTTGCCGGGGCCTGGCCTGCTATCCGCTCTATCTCCCCGCCGCAAAAGCGGGCGGCGGGGAGGATGCCG
>NZ_NOXV01000162.1 GCF_002251835.1 Flavobacterium cyanobacteriorum | reverse complement strand
TAGCAGGAAAAAGGCCGGTATAAATGCCCGAATGTGATGCTCCTGAAAATAAAAATCCTGATTTGCGTGAGGTTTTTATTATTTTCTAAGTGTGTGAAGCCGGGCTACATATTTGCCTACGACATCAAACTCCAGGTTTACTCTTGTGCCGGCTTTGAAGTCTTTAAAATTGGTATGCTCATATGTATAAGGAATTATAGCAACACTAAATTCATTTTCCCCGGAGTTTACGACCGTGAGGCTTACACCATTTACAGTTATCGATCCTTTTTCAATAGTAATATTATTATAAGCCGGGTCATATATAAAAGTATAGTACCAGCTGCCGTTTTCCTCTGTTATTGATTTACAGATGCCGGTCTGGTCTACATGGCCCTGTACAATATGCCCGTCGAGCCGGTCGCCCAACTTCATGGCACGCTCGAGGTTGACCCTGTCGCCCGGCTGCCAGTCAGCAAGATTGGTTTTATCAAGGGTTTCTTTAATAGCTGTTACAGTGTAATTGTTGTTGTTAATATCTACTACCGTGAGGCAAACGCCGTTGTGCGCGACGCTTTGGTCTATTTTGAGTTCGCGGGTAATAGCAGAAGCAAGAGTAATGTGCCGGTTAGTGCCTTCCTCTCTTATATTTTTGATGGTGCCCAGTGTTTCAATAATTCCTGTAAACATCCTATTATTTTACTAAATTTGTACATCAAAAGTAGCAATAAAAGCCATCATGACAAAAAAAGCGGAAAATGTGATTGTGGGTATCTCCATTGGTGACCTTAACGGC
Organism: Flavobacterium cyanobacteriorum; assembly: GCF_002251835.1. GTDB lineage: Bacteria > Bacteroidota > Bacteroidia > Flavobacteriales > Flavobacteriaceae > Flavobacterium > Flavobacterium cyanobacteriorum. The sequence goes on along the minus strand of NZ_NOXV01000162.1, from coordinate 10,471 downwards.
ATAGGGAGCGAGATTATACTGAAAACCTTTGAAGATACAAGGATGCTTGAGTTTTGTACACCCGTTATTTTCGCAAATGTAAAGTTGTTGTCGTTTATCAAAAAAGCACTTAACTTAAATGCTGTTAACCTGCACGGTATTGATAGCCTTGAGCAGTTGGTTATTGGTAAAATTAATGTACTAAACCTCTGGCGAGATAATGTTACAGTTGAGTTTGGCAAGAATGATGATGGGGCTGGCCAATTTGCCATCAGGTCCTTTAGGAAAGCAACTGACGCACTAAAGCAGAAAAAGATTGATGTACTGGTTACGGCGCCTATCAATAAATATAACATACAGTCAGATGAGTTTAAATTTCCGGGGCATACGGATTATCTTGACCGTGAATTGGAAGGCGATGCCCTGATGCTGATGGTGCAGGATGACCTCAGAGTGGGCCTGCTTACTGATCATATACCGGTGAGCGAGGTTTCAGGGCATCTTAATGAAGCGCTGATCAGGAAAAAGCTGCTTACGGTAAACAAAGCCCTGAAACAGGATTTCAGGATAAATAAACCTAGAATAGCCGTATTAGGCATAAATCCGCATAGTGGTGATAACGGTGTGATAGGCAGGGAAGATGATGAAGTGCTGAAACCTGCGCTGAAGAAACTTTTTGAAGAGGGAGTGCTTGTTTTCGGGCCTTTTTCTGCCGACAGCTTTTTTGGCAGCGGGCAGTATGAAAAGTATGATGCCGTAATTGCGGCTTACCATGACCAGGGCCTGATACCTTTCAAGACGCTTTCGTTTGGCAAAGGAGTTAACTATACGGCAGGGCTTGAGGCGGTGAGGACATCGCCTGACCATGGCACGGCATTTGAAATTGCGGGTAAAGGCGTAGCCGATTTCAACTCTTTCAAGGAATCAGTTTATCTGGCCCTTGATATTTACCACAATCGTGCAGAACATAGCGAAATCACTAAAAATCCCTTAAAAATCAGGGAAAAGCAGTTGTAAACAAAAAAAAGTTTATATCTGCTTTGAAATTATAATAATTTTATATCTTTGCACGCTCCAAAACCGTTGTAACAAAATGAGTAGCAGTGCTTAATGTGTAACTAACAGTTGAAGAGCCTTAATCATACTGGAAAATGAAAGTGGACAAAGAATTTTTAATCCCGTTTGCCGGGTTAAAACAAGGAAAGCACCAGTTTGAGTTTCAGATTAATAAAACGTTCTTTGATGACTTTGAATTTGACGAGTTTAATGGCGTCAATGTAAAAGTCAGCCTTGTTTTAGACAAAAAGAGCACAATGCTTGAATTGTTCTTTAAGCATAAAGGTACAGTAAATGTACCCTGCGATATTTCCAATGAGGATTTTGATTTGCCAATAAAAGGCAGCCTTGGCCTTATAGTGAAATTTGGCGATGCTTTTAACAATGATAATGATGAGATGCTGATATTGCCCCACGGGGAATACCAGGTTGATGTGGCGCAGTATATCTATGAAATGATAATATTGTCAGTCCCTACAAAAAGGGTACACCCCGGCATTAAAGACGGCACGCTTGACCCGTCAATAATGCGGAGGCTCAACGAGCTGGCTCCTAAAGAAGAACACAAAGAAGAAGAAGAAAATAATACTGATCCCCGCTGGGACGAATTAAAAAAACTATTAACGGATAAATAATATAGTACAATGGCACATCCTAAGAGAAAAACCTCGAAAACCAGAAGAGACAAAAGAAGAACACATTATAAGGCGTCTGTGCCCCAAATCGCTACCTGCCCGGTAACCGGCGAAGCACACCTGTACCACAGGGCTTACTGGCATGAAGGTAAAATGTATTACAGGGGCCAGGTTGTTATTGACAAGCAGGAAGCTGTTGCTTAATTGTCCTTTTACAATAGAGAAAACTCTCACGCAGTGAGAGTTTTTTTGTTAAGTAACAACTGTTTTTTAAATAAAGGCAACTATTTTCAGTGCATTTTATAATTTTTTTGTAATTTCCACCACTTTTCAGGCCATCTGGCGCTGAATGGAAAATTTTTTATCCTTATGAGTAAAATAACAGCCGCCATTACTGCCGTAGGCGCTTATGTTCCCGATTTTGTACTGTCAAACAAAGTACTCGAAACAATGGTAGATACCAATGATGAATGGATTACTACACGCACAGGTATAAAAGAAAGGCGAATACTAAAAGATAAAGATAAAGGGACTTCATATCTTGCCATTAAGGCAGCACAGGATCTGATTGACAAGGCCGGTATAGACCCCAAAGATATCGATTGCGTGCTGCTGGCTACTACCACACCTGATATGCCTGTAGCCGCTACAGCAGTATATGTAGCTACAGAGATAGGCGCGGTTAATGCTTTTGCTTTTGATATTCAGGCAGCCTGCTCCAGTTTCCTCTATGGAATGTCTGCCGCCTCTGCTTATATTGAAACGGGCAGGTACAGGAAAGTACTCCTTATTGGTGCCGATAAAATGTCATCTATTATTGACTATACCGACAGGGCCACCTGCATCATTTTTGGCGATGGCGCCGGTGCCGTGCTTTTTGAGCCTAATACTGAAGGCCTTGGTTTACAGGATGAAATATTAAGGAGTGACGGCGTAGGCCGCGAATTCCTTAAAATTGAAGCCGGTGGGTCATTGCTGCCGGCATCTGCAGAAACCGTAGCCAACAGGCAGCATTATGTTTTCCAGGATGGTAAAACAGTTTTTAAATATGCAGTTTCCAATATGGCCGACATTAGTGAAAGGATAATGCAGAAAAACAATCTTACCAACGAAGATGTCAACTGGCTGGTATCGCACCAGGCAAATAAAAGGATTATCGATGCCACATCACAGCGTATGGGTCTTGATGAATCAAAAGTATTAGTCAATATCGAACGTTACGGCAATACCACATCGGCTACGCTCCCTTTGCTCCTATATGATTTTGAGCATCTTTTCAGGAAAGGGGATAACCTGATTTTCGCATCTTTCGGGGGCGGATTTACCTGGGGTTCAGCTTACCTGAAATGGGCTTACGATAAAAGATAACAAACTAAACAAAACAAAACTCGCAATTATGGATATCAGAGAAATTCAAAACCTAATCAAATTTGTGGCAAAATCCGGTGCTACAGAAGTTAAGCTGGAAATGGATGATTTCAAGATCACCATCAGGACCACTGCAGAAGGCGGATCACCTGAAACAGCTTATATTCAGCATGTTCCTGTAAGCCAGCCGGTTCAGCAGCCTGTTATTCCGTCTGCGCCATCTGCGCCGTCAGCTCCGGCTGCACCACAAACCCCGGCAGCAACAGGAGAAGACACATCAAAATATATAACTATAAAATCTCCTATCATCGGCACACTATACAGGAAACCATCGCCAGATAAGGCTCCGTTTGTTGAAGTGGGCAGCACTATATCTAAAGGTGACGTGGTTTGTGTTATCGAGGCCATGAAGCTGTTCAACGAAATTGAATCAGAAGTATCAGGTAAAATTGTGAAGGTTTTGGTGGACGATGCCTCTCCGGTAGAGTTTGACCAGCCCCTGTTCCTGGTTGACCCATCATAGTTGAAATTTTAAATACAGGATTGAATGTAGATTTACAGCATTCAGAGAATTTAAAATTTAAAATTCATAATTTAAAATTTCATAAGAGGATGTTTAAAAAAATACTAATTGCCAACAGGGGAGAGATTGCACTCCGTGTAATACGCACCTGCAGGGAGATGGGGATAAAAACCGTAGCAGTGTATTCCACTGCTGATGCGGAAAGCTTGCACGTGAAATTCGCTGACGAGGCTGTATGCATAGGCCCACCGCCAAGCAACCTGTCTTACCTTAAAATGTCGAATATTATTGCAGCAGCCGAAATAACCAACGCTGACGCGATACACCCGGGATATGGGTTTTTATCTGAAAATGCCAAATTTTCAAAAATATGCGGTGAGCACGGGATTAAATTTATAGGCGCGTCGCCTGAGATGATAGAAAAAATGGGCGATAAGGCTACGGCCAAGGCAACTATGAAAGCAGCCGGAGTTCCATGTGTACCCGGTTCTGACGGGCTTTTGGAATCATATGAGCATGCCGCTAAACTTGCCCAGGAATTTGGTTACCCTGTAATGCTCAAGGCTACTGCCGGAGGCGGAGGCAAAGGTATGCGGGCTGTGTGGAAAGAGGAAGACCTGCAAAAAGCATGGGAAAGCGCCAAACAGGAAGCTGCTGCCGCTTTTGGTAATGATGGTATGTATATGGAGAAGCTTATTGAAGAGCCACGCCACATTGAAATTCAGGTTGTAGGCGATTCATTTGGGAAAGCGTGCCACCTTTCTGAGCGTGACTGTTCAGTGCAGCGCCGCCACCAGAAACTGACAGAAGAAACACCATCACCGTTCATGACAGATGAGCTTCGCCATAAAATGGGTGAGGCTGCTGTAAAGGCTGCCGAATTCATTAAATATGAAGGTGCCGGCACTGTAGAATTCCTTGTAGATAAGCACAGGAACTTTTACTTCATGGAAATGAATACCCGTATCCAGGTAGAACACCCTATTACAGAACAGGTAATTGATTATGACCTTATACGCGAACAGATACTGGTTGCTGCCGGTGTGCCAATTTCGGGTAAAAACTACCTGCCGCAGCTGCATTCTATAGAATGCCGTATCAATGCGGAAGACCCTTATAACGATTTCAGGCCTTCACCAGGCAGGATTACGACCCTGCACATGCCCGGAGGCCATGGCGTAAGGCTTGATACCCACGTGTATTCAGGCTACACTATCCCGCCAAACTATGACTCCATGATAGCTAAACTTATAACTACTGCCCAAACCCGGGAAGAAGCTATTAACAAAATGAAGCGCGCGCTTGATGAGTTTGTGATAGAAGGTATCAAAACCACGATACCTTTTCACAGGCAGCTGATGGATGAGCCGGATTATGTGGCCGGGAACTATACTACGAAGTTCATGGAAAGTTTTAAGATGAAAGACCCTTCATAACAAAAAGTCCCGCTACGGCGGGATTTTTTTATATCCGGTTGTTTGCCATTAGCTTAAAAAGTTGTACCTATGCTACATCTAAACAACAATATAATGGACACAATCAAAAAAATTTTCGGCATCATGCTGGCCTTCGCTTTGTTTACAATTAATGCTGTGGCACAGGATAAAGCGGCTGAAGGCGCCAAGGCTGTTACAGCCAATATGAAAGAGCAGCTTTCGCTGAACGACAGCCAGTACACCAAGGTATATGCTATAAACCAGGATTTCCTGAAGAAGGCGATGGAAAACAAAACCACTGCTAAAACCAGGATTGAAAAAGCAAAACGGCTAAAAGCTTTAGACGAAGAAAGGGATGCCAAGCTGAAATCGGTGCTTACTGAAGAACAGTTCAAAATTTTTGTAGCTAACAAAGCTGAGAACAGAAAGAAGATAAGGCAATATTTCCAGGAAAAAGCAGAAGAGCAGGGCATGTAATATACCATTCCTTCCGGCAGGAGGCTAATCCCGGTCTATGCTGCGCCCGGAACTTTTGTTTTCTTATCTACTGGCATTGCCCTGAATCTAAAGCGACTATACCGAACTTAAATTTTGGGTTACTCCATCAGTATTTTGTCGCAGGCTGGCAAAGAGTCGCCAGGTAAAAGATGGCCGGCATTAGTGGTTGCCTGTTTTAATAAAAGATCAATGGCCCAGATGGCCATAATAAGGACAGCTTACTAAAACCCGGCCGGGAGGCACTATCGTTTTAGCCCAGCCCCGATAGAAGCGGCATCCTCCCTGCCGCCCGCTTTCGCGGCAGGGAGATAGAGCTGAAAGCGGGACGGAAGTATAGAGGGCTGCGCTAAGCCCACTGCTCCCAAATATTATACAATATTCAATAAAGCCTCCTTCGCGCGCCGGAGGTTTACACTATTGATATTTCTATTATTTTTGTAGCAATGCATCCTATTACCATACGAAAAGGCACCGCGGCAGATATGCCTGCCGTGCTGGGCCTCATAAAAGAACTGGCCATCTTTGAGAAAGAGCCTGGAGCTGTTGTTGTAACAGCAGGTGACCTCATACGCGATGGTTTTGGAACTGAGCCGCAATTCTATACCTTCGTTGCCGAACAAAATGGTGAAATTATCGGCATGGCTTTGTTTTATTACCGCTACTCTACCTGGAAAGGCCGCACCATACACCTGGAAGACCTTATAGTCAAAGAAAGCCGGCGCGGTACAGGTGCCGGGAGCGCGCTTTATAAAGAAGTAATAAAATTTGCCAAAAAAGAAGGCGTGCGCCGCGTGGAATGGGTGGTGCTCAACTGGAATACCCATGCTATAGCGTTTTATGAACGGTCAGGGGCACGCATTATGGATGACTGGCGCACGGTGCAGATGGACGAAAACGGGATGGCCCAATTTACATTTAACATTTGATATGAAAGTATTTAAGTTTGGAGGGGCATCGGTTAAGGATGCCGGTGGTATTAAGAACGTATATGATGTCCTGCAAAAAGTAGGGCATGATGATGTGCTGCTGGTCATATCGGCTATGGGAAAAACCACTAATGCCCTTGAGGTGGTGGTGAAGGATTATTTTGACAAGTCAGCAGGGTTGCAATCATCAGTACAGGAAGTAAAAAAATACCACAACCAGATTTTGATGGACCTGTTTGAGGAAGAAAACCATGCGGTTTTTGCCGCGGTAAACAAAATATTTACCGATATGGAGCAGTTCCTCAGGCAGAACAAGTCGCCGAATTATAATTTTGTGTACGACCAGGTGGTAAGCTATGGCGAAATCATATCAACAACCATTGTGAGCCATTATTTTAACTACCGCGGGCTGAAAAACCAGTGGATAGATGTGCGCGAACTGGTAAAGACTGACAATACCTACAGGGATGCCGTAGTTAACTGGGAGCTTACACAAAAGAACATATCCAAAAATGTAAAGAAAAAAAACCTGAACATTACGCAGGGCTTTCTGGGCAGTGACGAAAATAACTTTACCACTACACTGGGCCGGGAAGGGTCAGACTATACCGCAGCTATTTTTGCCTATTGCCTCAATGCCGAAAGCGTCACGATTTGGAAAGATGTGCCCGGGGTACTGAATGCTGACCCACGCTATTTTGACAATGCCATACTGCTCCACCAGATATCTTATCGCGAAGCCATTGAACTGGCATTTTATGGCGCCACCGTGATACACCCAAAAACGCTGCAGCCTTTGCAGCGCAAAGAAATTCCGCTGTATGTAAAATCATTCCTAAACCCTTTACTGCCGGGCACCTGTGTGAGCAAAGGGGCCGACCTTGAGCCGCAAACGCCATGTTTTATCGTAAAGAAGAACCAGTTGCTGGTGTCCCTGTCTTCCCTTGATTTTTCATTTATCATGGAAGAGAACATCAGCGAGATATTTGCCCTGCTACACAAGTACAGGATGAAGGTGCACCTTATACAAAATTCAGCTATCAGTTTTTCGGTTTGTGCTGATGATAAGTTTGGCAACTTCCATGCGCTGAAGGCGCTGCTTTCAAAAAAGTTCAAGGTCACCTATAACGAAAACGTATCGTTGTATACCATACGCCATTTCAATGACAAATCCGCCGGCACTGTTACTAAGAACAAAGAGGTGCTGGTAAGGCAGGTAAGCCGCGAAACGATGCAGATTGTAACACGGGACCTGCAATAAAATAATGCCAACGTCTCATGTGATTTGCGAAGTGGTTTGCATTTTACAAATCGCTTTGTTGTCGGACAGTCCCGGAGGGCTGGCCGGGGGCAAATCGCCTGGGCAGTTGTGCGGGAAGCCTGTAGGGATTTCCGCACAACGTTTTGCCGCTTTGCGAAGGCGGGGATTTTCAGCACAAAACTTCAATAGAAGTACAAAACTTGAATTTAGCACTTCACTTTCATAGAAACACGAAACCCCCGCTTTTACAAAACGGCTGTTACAAGCTGCACTTAACTCTAAATTTATACTAATCATACCAATATCCTTTTTCTATGGTATAGCCTGCTTTTTTGAACGCTTTTACTAATTCATCGGCTAGGTATTCATTCTCTCGAAGTGTTGTAAAATGGGTTCGAAACAAGTCTAATTCTCCTGTGGTGATTTTATAATTCCCGTCGTCAAAATATTCGGATTGGGTTACAAATACCTTTTCAGGAGCAGATTCAAAGAAGATTCCGATGTCTTTGGTTACGGCTGTGATGTCTTTTAACGCTACTTCCTGTTTGTATAAATAATACCCATTCACATTAGTAAAATAGTTTTTAGTAGTATAAACTAAGGTGTCATTTTTAATAGTAAGTTCGATTACTTCAAGGGTGTCAATAGCCATTTGTAATAATCCTATTTCATTACCTAAACTGTCCACTTCTTTATGAACCATTTGCCTGGCTTCGTTTTCTTGTTGCAAAGTTTTTTGCAGGAGCTGGGTGATGGTGTTGGTTTGGGCGGAAATACTATTGGCTAGGAATGTAGCCAATAGTATTAATATGAATTTTGATTTTTTCATTTTTACAAAAAATCAAATAAACCAAGCAGCAATTAGTATGTAATCGAATCTTTGGCTAGTTGGCCCGGGAATAGGACAGCCCAAACCAACTACTTGACCCGGAAAAGTATTGTAAATGCGGCTTTCGGTTCTTGGTCTGTTATTATACATCCATCTCACTTCTATTGTTACACCAACTTTTTTATCATTGCTTTTATTCCTTAGACTTAAGTAGGGAACGCCAAATGTTCCGCAAGGGTTGCCAGCAATAATTTCAACATAGTTTCTTGCCTCTTCAAATGTTCCATCTCCTTCTACAAAAGAATTTCTTTTACTATTTTCAATTTCTATGAAATCGGGCTGTTCTTTTTCTTGGTTGTCCATTTTTTATGAATTAAAAAGTTTGTTTATTCTCTTTTGCCCCGCTCAATTTTGCAAGGTGCATGATGGCTTTGATTACTCGTTTTGCATTTTCTTCATTGGTATAGTAGAATGTTATATCCTCCCTCTCCTTAATTTCTTTTTTTGACCATTGTTCATCTCCATTCTCAATTGGTACATGTATAGATTTATTTTTGAGAGAAAGTTTAATTAAAAACGCATTGGTCCAGCCCTTATACTTTTCTATTTTAGTTATTTCTTCATATAAAATATCTTTAATCAAAACGCTAACTATCCATGGGTTATGCGTTCCATCTGTACCTACTACATTTGTATAAAACCTCAATGAATCAGTAGTTATTTCTTCCAGTTTAAAAATAACTTGTACATTACCTTCGTTTTTAAAAGACATGGAACTAAGAGATTTTCCGTTTATATTTAACCACTCAATTGTTTCCTCCCTTGTTTGAGAAAATGTGCTATTAGCTAAGAGAATAGCGAAGAGTAGGAATGTGTTTTTTAGCATTCTCATAATTTACTTTTATTAATTTCCAAAAGGGTCTTCTTTTTTTAGGAGTTCTTGAAGGTGTTTGATTGCTTTTATAAAGTTTTCTTTTTTTGAAGAAATAACGTATAATGAAAGTCCTGAATAAGATTGATTATTATTAGAATTAATAAATTCTACATCAAAATTGATGGAAACTTGTGTAAGATTTGATGTGGTATCTGAAAGTTCCAAGTCTACGCTCTTAATGGCAATCCAAGGCACATTTACTATGCTACTTCCCGTATTTGTTCTATGTGGCTCACCATTAGCAATAAAATTAGCGAAGCTTTTCGTTTCAATATGGTTAATACTGTGTAATCGCTGTTCAATAATTTCATAACTTCTGGCACGATTTTTTCTTCCATCTTCAAATGTACCTTTACTAATTTTTAAAATGTCATCTATATACTTTACAGTTTCTTCTTTTGTTTGGGCGAAAGTACTATTGGCTAATAGTATAGCTAACAGAATGAGTGTTTGTTTAAATTTTTTCATTTAACATAGATATTAATGGTGAGTAAACATAAGAATCTCATCATTATGAGTTTCACAAATTCCTGCACTTTCAATACTCACAATATCATTTTCTAATATATAGTATCGAGTGTCAATTGCTATACAAACTTGCTTTCTATTAGGCGACCAGTTACCATACACTTTACCTTTGTAATATTTTAGTAAACTCTTTCTAACGTAATTGGTATTTGTTAGTAATGAGCAATTATCTGGTTCTTCATTCATATCTTGAATAAAGGTAATATCTATTTTATTTTCCATTGTTTTATTCTTTATTTGTGTAAAAGGTTATATCTTTTAATCTTAGTTGTGAAATAATATTTACTATTTTCTCAACTTTTTTCTGCCGTATTTCTTGATTAAATTTAATTATGTCTAAAGCCAGACCGCCAGCATCTGTGTAATCAGAAAGAGATTCACCTACCATTGAAGAAAAACTTTTAAATTTCAATGAAACCCCTAGTTCTTCTATTCTTTTGATAAGTTTTTCATTTAAGTACACGACAAAAATTGTATTAAATTAATTTCCAGCTTATT
>NZ_NOXV01000157.1 GCF_002251835.1 Flavobacterium cyanobacteriorum | reverse complement strand
CTTCTAATGACCGCCAGTTAGAAATTTACTCTAATGAACTTTTTGGGTTAAATAGCTTTTTCTTTTTCAAATATAAGGTCGAGCCCCCCATCAATAAGGTGAGCCACTTCGGGCCGGCGCTGCTTCACAACACTAAGGTGTGCCATTACATCCTGCAAGAGGCTCCCGTTGTTGTCCTTTTGCAACAGCTCAGCAGTTTCTACTGACAGCAGCCAGTCATGAGGATGGTTTTTTACAAGTATCTTAAATGTTTCATCAATGGCCATCCGCGCATCCCTGCCCTCCCTAATGTCCCGTATGTTACTGTAGAGGCTTTCGAGTTCTTCCCTTTCGGGAGATTTTTTTGCTTTTATAGTCTGGCTTGACGGAACGTGGGTAATCAGGTCAAAGCTGCTGACATCGGCAGGCCCGGAAAAGGCAGAAACTATTTTTTTCCCTACGGCCATATCATACACACCCCATTCCGGGCGGAAGAGTACATTGCCGCCATGAGTAACAGTACAGTCTTTAAAACTTATTAATATGATTTTGCCCTGTATGTTGCGTGTCCCGGTAATTATTTCTCCTGATACTGTTATGCCGCCCTCAAACTCCAGCGTCACCCTTTCGCCTTCATATATATCATAAGCCCTGAGGTCACGCGGGCTCATATCTTCAATGGCTAGGTTTATGCCTTTAAGCTTGCCCACAGGGCTGCCAAACCCTTCAGCGTGATAAGATGTTCCATGTCCAACAAGTTCTTTTTCCCTGTAAGCCAGGGCTGTTTTCCCGGTTGTTTGTATATAAGCGGGTTTACCTTCGTGTTCTATCACATTAGTAAAAACCCCTGAGATTTGTAAGCCGGTGCTAAGCTCTACAGTTGCCAGCGCTTTTGACTGGATAACCTTCTGCACGCCGGATAAACCTCCTGTGCGCAACGCCATCTTATTAGCAAACTCCTCAAGTACAAGGCTTAAGCGTGCAAAATCAGGGGTCACAAAAAGCTGTGGCTGCGGCTTAGTGATGTCAAAGCTTTGGTAGGCAGCGTTAATATCATAAGGGACTTTTTTTACATTATCGGTCATGCACCAGGTACTTTCGCCTATGGAAGAAAGCAACCCGGCACCATATATTTTAGGGTTGTCTACGGTGCCTATAAGCCCGTATTCCACAGTCCACCAGTGCAGGTTGCGTATCAGCGCCATTTCGCTTGGCTCCACAACAGCATTCTGCAATTCGTCAACACGTTTTTCTACGGCCTCAATTTCTTCTTTTGGCGTGCCCTCAGCTTCTTTTAAGATAGATAAAAGCCTGATAGCTTCATATATCTCATAATCATGTGCCGATGATATGGCCTTGCAGCCTATTTCGCCAAAACGGCGCAGGTATTCGGCATATTCAGGGTTAGCAATAATAGGCGCATGCCCCGCTCCTTCATGGATAATGTCTGGAGCCGGTGTATACTCAATATGCTCCAGCTGCCGTATGTCAGATGCTATTACCAATACATTATAAGCCTGGAATTCCATGAACGCATTGGGTGGTATGAAACCGTCAACCGCCACGGCAGCCCAGCCTATTTCTTTCAAAATACGGTTCATGCCATACATGCTCGGTATACTGTCTATCTCAATTCCTGTTTTTTTCAACCCTTCAAGATAAGAACTGTGGGCAACCCTGCTCAGGTAATCTACATTTTTTCGCATAACATAGCGCCATACCGCCTGGTTTATGGGTGTATATTCTTGGTAGTCCTGTGGCTTTATAAATTGCTTTAAGTGTTTTGGCAGCCTTTCTATTAAAGGATTGGTTTCAAAAGTCGCGTTCATGGCTTTACTATATTTCTATCGTAAAATTATGAAATCTTCACCTAAAATCCTTGAATTTTAAACTTTATCTTTTAAAACTGCAATTATCCGGTATGATTTTGAACAATAAAAAGCCGCAACAAAAAGCTGCGGCTGAACAAAAACAAAGTAATAACTAATAACAGGTGATAAAACCTGGTATATAAACTTATAAAACAGGATAATTAGTATGCACCGGCTATTCTTTAACTAATTTTTCTATTGTGGTACCCTTATCAGTAGCAATTTTCAGGAAGTAGATACCTGCGGGTTTTGCAGAAACACTACCTAAAACCACTCATAGAGGTACAAAAGCAAAATTTAAAAGCATTACTTCTTCTGCGGCGGGAACTGTGCCAGTATCCTGGCTACAAATTCATTTATGCGTTGTTGCTTGGCGTCGCGGTCCATAGTAAGCACACCTGTACCCACACCCTGCCAAACCAGTTCTTTTTTATTGGCATCAATAAGGTCAATATACAGCGTGCCTTCGGTAGAGGTGCTTACAAAAGTATTGTTCCAGCCCCAGCCCCATCCGGGCCCCCAGCCCCAACCCCATCCGGGCCCCCAGCCAAAGCCGGGATAAAACTGGTCTACATTAATGACTTTGTTTGATTTTGTGAATATATTCACTAACATATCCGGCTTTTCGCTTTTGGTAAAGCCTTTTTTGGCAAACTCGCCATCAATAGCGCGCATTATCCTCTTTTTGTCAAGGTCAGATATATCGGCTTTATCAATACCCTCTTTAAAAAATGCATAGGTTTTATACCCGCTGAAATCAGCATTATCATCATAATCAGATGTAACCCTGACGGAGCTGCAAGAACTAACAATAACCGTTAGCAAACAAAACGATAGCAATTTTATAGTTTTCATAATCCAAAAGTTAATGGTTCGGAGAGAAAGAAAAAGCACCGGCAACCAACTCACTGAATTATTAGTTCAATAAAGCATCATCAACCTTGTTAGGGAGTGTAACTTTAAGCAGCGGCTCAGCTTCCATAGCCCTTTTTATAGCAAAAATGGCTTCGTCATTCCTGGCCCAGCTCCTCCTGGCAATTCCATTGTTTACATCCCAGAAAAGCATTGATTGTAATCGCCTTGATGCATCAGTAGAACCATCAAGAACCATACCAAATCCCCCATTTATAACCTCACCCCAGCCTACTCCGCCACCATTGTGTATGCTTACCCATGTAGCCCCGCGGAAGCTGTCTCCAATCACGTTATGTATGGCCATATCAGCCGTAAAACTTGAACCGTCGTAAATATTAGATGTTTCACGATAAGGTGAATCGGTACCTGATACATCATGGTGGTCACGGCCCAGGATCACATACCCTATTTCACCATTAGCGATGGCTTTATTAAAGGCTTCGGCAATTTTTATCCGGCCTTCGGCATCAGCATATAAAATGCGGGCCTGTGAGCCTACTACGAGCCTGTTTTCCTGCGCTCCCTTGATCCAGCGGATATTGTCTTCCATCTGCTGTTTGATTTCAGCAGGGGCTGTTTTGGCCATTTCTTCCAGCAACCTTAATGCAATAGCATCGGTTTTGGCAAGGTCTTCAGGACTGCCCGAAGCGCAAACCCACCGGAAAGGCCCAAACCCATAATCAAAGCACATAGGGCCCATTATGTCCTGCACATAACTTGGATACTTAAAGTTAATACCGTCATCAGCCATAATATCGGCACCTGCACGCGAAGCCTCAAGCAGGAACGCATTGCCGTAGTCAAAAAAATATGTGCCTTTAGCCGTGTGGCGGTTTACTGCTGCCGCATGCCTCCTTAATGTATCTTTAACTTTTTCCCTGAACAGCTCCGGCTGCTCTGCCATCATAGTGTTGGCCTCCTCAAATGACAAGCCTGTGGGATAATAGCCCCCGGCCCAGGGATTATGAAGGGACGACTGGTCGCTGCCAAGGTCAACATAAATACCTTCAGCATCAAAACGTTCCCATATATCAACCACATTGCCCTGATAGGCTATAGACACCACTTCTTTACCGGCCTTAGCTTTTACAACCCTTTGCACCAGGGCATCAATATTGGTAATTACTTCGTCAACCCAGCCTTGCGAATGCCTGGTGTGTACGGCTTTGGGGTTAACTTCGGCACATACGGTTATACATCCGGCTATGTTGCCCGCCTTAGGCTGCGCACCGCTCATTCCACCGAGGCCTGAAGTAACAAATAATTTACCTTCAAGGCCTTCGCCGTTCTTCGAAATCTTCCTTCCGGCATTTAAAACAGTTATGGTGGTACCATGCACTATACCCTGTGGGCCTATATACATATAGCTGCCTGCCGTCATTTGCCCGTATTGGGTTACGCCAAGGGCATTAAATTTTTCCCAGTCATCCGGTTTAGAATAATTGGGTATCATCATGCCGTTGGTTACAACTACCCGCGGCGCATCTTTATGAGACGGGAACAGTCCCATGGGGTGGCCGCTGTACATAACAAGTGTCTGCTCATCGGTCATTTCGCTTAGGTACTTCATGGTTAGCCTGTACTGCGCCCAGTTCTGGAACACGGCACCGTTACCGCCATACGTAATAAGCTCATGCGGGTGCTGCGCCACGGCATAATCCAGGTTGTTCTGTATCATGAGCATAATGGCCTTAGCCTGTTCGCTTTTACCCGGGTATTCGTATATCGGCCTGGCGTACATTTTATAATCCGGGCGTAGGCGGTACATGTAAATACGGCCATAGTTTTCAAGTTCTTCGCTAAATTCTTTAATAAGCTCCACATGATGATGCGGCTCAAAATAGCGCAGTGCATTGCGCAGTGCCAGTTTCTTTTCTTCGGCTGATAATATTTCCTTGCGCTTTGGTGCGTGGTTTATTTCCGGGTCGTACGGTTTTGGCTGCGGTAAAACAGAAGGTATCCCTTCCTGTATCTGTTCGTGAAATGTCATATATTTAGTGTTCCGGTGTTCAGTGCTCAGTGTTCAGCCGGCTTAATGCCAACTGCTTACTGAATATTAATCACTTTTTTAATGTTCCTGTTTTTTTATCATACCCGTAAGGGCAATGGCGACAGCCGCTTTTGCAGCAGTAACCGCGCTTTAAATGATATGCTTCCGTAAAAACTTTATAGCCCTCGGGCGTAAGGTAATAATCTTCACCTTCGGTTAATTTATTATCAGAATTATTGCTGTACATACACGCAAATTTAGGAACTTTACATATAATGAAAATCATAGCGACAAAATATTTAATACCGAAAGGTTTTACAGGTATAGCATTATATCCTTTTATAATCGTTAATGACAGCAGCCTTAGGGGTAACACCCGGTTTATAAACCACGAAAAAATACACTTGCGCCAGCAGGCAGAGATGCTCATTTTGCCTTTCTATTTATGGTATGGTATTGAATTTATTGTAAAGATGCTGTATTACGGCAACAGGTACAAAGCCTACAGGAATGTATGCTTTGAAAAGGAAGCTTACGAAAATGAAGATGATATTGCCTATTTGGAACGCAGGAGGCCCTGGAATTTTATTAAATATATTTTAAAGGAATAATTTTTAAGAATTTTAAATCATTAAAATAAAAAATTTACATTTGTTATACTAACCAAACAACAATTATTATGAATTTACTCGCTACACTACTTGCAGCCTTAGTCACGCTGCCAATTGGTTTTATCTGGTATAATCCCAAAGTTTTCGGTACCGTATGGATGAGGGAATCCGGGATGACCGAAGAAAAAGCCAAAGGTGCCAATATGGTAAAGGTATTTGGACTTACCATCCTGTTCTCTTTCATGATTGCTTTCATGCTTAACCAGATTGTTATCCACCAGGTTGGCGCCGTGCAACTGGCAGGAGGCGACCCTGCAAAAGCCCTGCCTTCATTCCACGCCTTTATGGAAGATTATAAGGATGCCCACCGTTCTTTTGGCCATGGTGTGCTGCATGGTGTTATTGCCGGTATTTTCTTTGCGCTTCCGCTAATTGCCATTAACTCGCTGTTCGAGCGTAAAAGCTGGAAGTATATCCTTATAAATGCAGGATATTTTATTGTTTCACTCGGAATTATGGGCGGCATAATCTGCGCCTGGAAATAAAAATTACCCCTGCCCCCGCGCCAGTAGCGGGGGCTACAAACAAACAAACTTGGCGTCAGAACTTTACTTCCGGATTTTTACCACAGTGGCTGCCCTGCCACAGGACTGGGACACTATTGCAGAACCTAACATATTCCTTTCATCACGCTACCTGGCATTGCTGGAAAAAGCCCCTCCTAAAAATATGGAGTGCTTTTTTATAGGCTTATATAAAAATGGTACTCTGGGCGGGATTGCCCTGGCGCAATATATAGACCTGTGCAGCATCAATCCTTTTGGCACAAAAAAAAACAATTGGGTTAAAGAATACCTGTTCCGCCGTTTTTCTTCAAACATACTCATTATCGGCAATAATATGCTGACGGGCCAAAATGCCTTTTTACTCGCAAATACTATTACCATACAGGAAGGGCTTTTACTGCTTAAGGATGTGCTGGATGTAATAAAGGGCATTTACCGGAAAAAACGCATGAAGATAAACCTTCTGGCTGTTAAAGATTTTAATGAATCAGAATTCCCGGATTTTGAAAGCGCAGGTTTTAAAGGCTACTTCAGGTTTTGTACCCAGCCGAACATGATATTCAGCATTAAGGAAAAATGGGCTTCTGTCGATGATTACCTTACCAGTATCAACACCAAATACCGAACGCAATACAACAGGGCAAGAAAAAAATCACACGGTGTTGAAAAAAAGAAACTTACAAAAGAAGATATAGTTATTTATAGGGACCGCATATATGCCCTGTATGCTACTGTGGCAAACAATGCCTCATTTAATACATTTCTTTTACCGGAAAACCATTTTGAGATTTTTAAAGAATCATTGAAGGATGATTTTTTATTCTACGGATATTTTATAGATAACGAACTGGCAGGATTCAGTACCCTTATAAAAAACGGCCCTGATATGGATACCTATTTTTTAGGGTATGATGACCGTGTGCAGAAAGAAAAAATGCTGTATCTTAACATGCTGTATGATATGGTGGCCTATGCCATAAAGAAAAAATTCAAGCATGTAATACTCGCCCGGTCGGCCATGGAAATAAAAAGTTCTGTCGGCGCTAAAGCCGAAGAAGTATATGGCATTATTAAGCATACTAATCCTGTACTGAACCTTTTTATGGGGAAATTGTTTACTTATTTTGATCCCAAAGTGGAATGGAAAGAACGCAACCCATTTAAGTAAATGCTATTCAATTTCAATTTTTACAGCTCGCTGCTCCTAATACTCTTTATATACGGGTTACTCTACAGTTTGCTGTTATTGAAAAAAGGAATGGAAACCAGCACGGTTGCTCCTAAGTGGCTGGCATTGTTCCTGCTTTTTTGTTCGCTTTACATAGCTCCCTGGATGCTCGGCTTTGCCGGCTGGTATGACAACCAGCCCTACAGGGATATAATGTTTTACACGCCTTTCCGGCACATATACTTTATAGGGCCTGCTTTATATTTTTATGTACAAAGCCTGCTTAATCCAAAGTTCAGGCTGACCCGTAAAAACAGCATACACTTCCTTCCGGGCATATTATACCTAATGTATAATGCTGTAATCGTGGTAACCGATAAGCTCGTGCTCAACAAATATTACTTTTTAGCCGACGGGTCAGACAGGGATTTTGAAACATGGTATTCGGTTAGCGGGGTTGTGCACATGTTTTTTTACCTGGCTGCATCGCTCAGGTATTATAAAATTTACCGGGATTTAATGCCCCAGGTAATCAGCTATTCTGATACTTTAACCTTTAAATGGATAAGGAACTTCCTGGCTGCTTTCGTTACCATACTGTTGCTGAGTGTTGTTTATGATACAGTTACACTGTTTTATCCTGAAATGGCCGGCTATACCTCCAGATGGTGGTTTTTCTTCTTTTTTGCCATCATAACTGCTTATATAGCTGTAAGCGGCTACAGCAACACCCTCCGCACAACAGTTCCGTTTGATGTTTCTTTACTGGCCCCTGAAAAAGCTACTGTGTATACCGATACGGAAGAAAATGCAATTCCGATAAAAGAAGCAAGAGTACCCGATACAGGAATTGACGAAAGCTTGCATATAGTTAAGTCTCAAATCAGTGCTTATTTTGACGAAGAGCGTCCTTATAATGATCCTGAGCTTACACTGCCAGACGTTGCCGGCGCAATAGATGTGCCTGTGGCCGTGGTATCAAAAGCCATAAACAAAGGATTCGGGATGAACTTTAACGATTATGTAAACCGCTACAGGGTTGAGGCTGTAAAAAAAGCCTTTGAAAAAGGAGACCAGCAAAAACAAACCTTGCTGGGTATTGCCTTCAATTGCGGCTTCAACTCAAAAGCTACTTTTAACCGCGCGTTCAAAAAACATACCGGCCAGTCTCCCCGTGAGTATATGCTTGAAACAGCTCCACAAAGCGTTACAGAATAAGTCTCAAATTATAATTTGAAGCGATTGCGTATTGATTTACAATGAACTTTGCCTCACTATTAATCTAAAATACGTAATCAGTCATGAAAAAATTAATCCGGTTTTTTACAGGTTCTGCAACTGTCGATTCTAAACTTTTTGCAGTATGCTATCTAATTTTCCGCCTTCACCTTGGCTTATCTATAGCGCTTGGGGCAGGGCTGCCAAAAATGTTCCACAAGATAAATGAGAATGGAAGCGAAGACTGGGAAAATAAAACTTTCGGCGCTTCATCATGGTTTATAAACCAGGTGCATGATATAGGTTTTACTTTCCCTTCACCTTCTTTCTGGGCATATATGGCTATATACGGTGAGTTTTTAGGCGGACTTTTCATAGCCTTTGGGCTGCTCACAAGGTTGAGCGCATTGCAGTTAGCCTTCCAGTTCTTTATCATTTCCTATATATGGTATGATGCACCCGAGCCGATAGTAGGCATGTACTACCAGCAGCTTTTCTTTGTAGCCTACCTGCTCATATTTGCCATAGGTAGTGGCCCTTACAGCCTTGACAAACTACTGTTCCGTAAAAAAATCCAGGCACCTGTTTAGGTGCCTGGGTTTATGGAATGGCCACTTTCATCTGCTTTGGCAGTATCTTTATGCTGAGTTGCTGCTCCTCTCCGCAATATTCACCGTCAACCTGGAAAAAAACAGGCAAACCTGTAGTTATTTCCGCTTCTTCCGCTGAAAGTATCTCTACATCATTTTCGCTGTCAACCGGTATATTTCCTGCCAGTATTTTACTTATAACTATAATATCAAGGTTCTTTAGCACCACTATTTCAAACTTCCCGTCATCCATTTTCCCTATCGGGTTTATGGTTACCCCGGTGCCGTACCGGTTTGTGTTGGCTATAACAACCATCCGTGCTTCTGTATTTATGGTTTCACCATTGGCTTTTATAGTAACATCAAACGGTTCGCGGGTAGTGGAAAGCGTATTTACAGCCTGTAGTGCATAACCAAGCTTACCGCGTATATTGCTGTTCTCGTAGTTCTTTATAAGTTCCGCATTGAGCCCGATATCACTAAGATGAAGGCTTTTCCTGCCATTGATGCTCACCATATCCATTTCTATGTAATGATTATGGAAAGCGATCCTTAAATTCTCCTCCAGGCTGTTGGGCAGGTCAAGGTCAACCGAAAGCCCGTTGGCTGAGCCGGCAGGCAAAACCCCGATTATAACATCATTATGCTGAACAGCTTCAGCAGCCATTTTTATGGTTCCGTCACCCCCGGCTACTAATATACGCTCCGGCTTATGTTCTTCGTAAAGTTTTTTTATGGCTGCCTCATCGTCTTCACCCGTGGTATAAAACTCAATAAGGGTAACACCCTCTTTGCGGGCATATTCGTGTGTTGCTTCAATAAGTGCCGATTTATCATTTCCGCCGGCAATTGGGTTTACTACAAACAGAAATTTCTTTTGGGAACTCATTAGGATATTTTTTTGTTTAAAATTAGTAAATTGTAGTACCAAACTTCTTAGCAAAAGCCTAAATTTTTTTTGATGACGCCCATTATAAAACTTTATCGCGGCTATGCCAACGAAAACGAACTCATAGTGTTTGGCCACCTGTTTAAACCCAATACTGCCGGCAGCTATGAATTTGAAAAAAAACGTCTTAAAAATGCACGCTCCATCATCAGGATGTTCAGGGTTAAGACCATACCCAATGCCGATGTGTACCTGGAACATAACGGGCAAAGGATACATACCAAAACCCTTAGTGACGGCTACTTTAAGTTTTGTATCCCTCTGAAAGAAGAAGCAGGCTACGGGTGGACGGATTATTATGTAAGTACATATAGCAGTAACGGGCTGGAAGTAAGGGAAAAAGGAACCTATATCCGCCCTTTTGAAGGTAACCTGGGTTTTATAAGTGATATAGATGATACTTTCCTGGTATCGCACACACGGAACTTCTTTAAAAAGCTCTACATCTTGCTCTGGAAGAACATCAACGACCGCAAACTGTTTGAAGATGTTGTGCCACATTACCAGGCTCTTAGTACGGCCGGCAGGAATAATAAAGAAGAAAGGAATGCTTTCTTTTATGTATCGAGCAGCGAGTGGAACCTGTATAACTTTATTGTAAAATTTACCCAAAAGCATGAACTGCCCAGGGCAGTGCTTTTATTAAAAGATATAAAGACCAGCCTGATGGATTTTTTTGTGACAGGGCGGGGCAACCATAACCACAAGTTCGATAAAATAAAGCACATACTGGAGTTTTATCCGCACCTGCAGTATATACTGCTGGGCGATGACTCCCAGCAGGACCCTTTTTTGTACGAGGATATTTGCAAGATATTTCCGGTGACGGTTAAAGCGGTTTATATAAGGCAAACCTCTGCAGGTAAAAAAGAAAAAGCTGTAAAGGCACTGCAGAATATGGAATCCATGAATGTTGCTACCTGCTATTTCAGGAATAGCAGCGAAGCCATAGCACATTCACAAAAAATTGGTATAACACAGTAATAACTTAAATTGTAAAGCTATGAAAAAGATAATTCTTTTCGGTTTCATTGTACTGGCGCTGGCATCGTGCAGGCAGAAGAACGAGCCGGACTCACCCGAGCCAGCACCTACACCACCTCCGGTTGAAGACCCGGCACCTTCAAAAACGCCCGGCCCAAGGACATGACAGCAGAATAAACCTGAAACACACAACTGAAAATCCTCGCTTCGGCCATTGTGCCTTATTATTTGGAGCAGCCTTCTATAGGATTGCCGCAGGCGCATTTCCCGCTATCCGCTCTATCTCCCCGCCGCAAAAGCAGGCGGCGGGGAG
>NZ_NOXV01000208.1 GCF_002251835.1 Flavobacterium cyanobacteriorum | reverse complement strand
AAAACCGTCTCAAAATTTAAGTATTGAGACGGCTTCTTTTTTGTTTAGTAAATACTATGTTCTGACAATCTAAAAATCTGATAGTCTGATTATCTGAAAGAACATTCCAGTATATGGTCGTTCACCATTCCCGTGGCCTGCATGTGTGCATAAATAACGGTTGAGCCTACAAATTTAAATCCCCGTTTCTTCATGTCCTTGCTTATAGCATCAGAAAGGGGAGTAGTGGCAGGCACCTGGCTTAGTGATTCCGGTTTATTATCAACAGGCTTTCCATTCGTAAAGCCCCAAAAATATTTAGAGAAGGAGCCGGTTTCTTCCTGTACCTTTATAAAAGCCTGCGCATTGCTTACGGCAGCCAGGATTTTGAGCCTGTTACGAACAATTCCGGTATTTTGCAGTAATTCTTCAATCTTATCATCGTTGTAGGCAGCAATCTTTTTATAATCAAAGTTATCAAAAGCTTCAGCAAAGCTTTCGCGCTTCCTCAGTATGGTAATCCAGCTAAGGCCGGCCTGGAATGTTTCCAGCAGCAGGAACTCAAATAATGTTTCATCATCATATACCGGTTTTCCCCATTCCTCATCATGATAGCGCTCATAAAGCGGGTCGCCTTTGCACCAGCCGCATCTTACAATTTTATTCATTTTTGTGTATGTATTTGTCAATAAGTGCATGTGCCAGGTAAATAAGCGGGGTAAGCAGTATGGCAATGCCCAGCTTTACAAAATAGCCTGTAAGGCCTGATGATATGTAGGTTTGTGTATCCATTTGCCCTGTCATCCAAAAAGCTATCCCAAGGACTATAAAGCTATCAAAAAATTGCGAAATTACAGTGGAACCCGTACTGCGCAGCCAAAGCATTTTTTTGCCGGTGCGGTTCTTTACAAAATGGAAAATAGTTATATCTATAAGCTGTGAAACAAGGAACGCAGTTATACTGCCAATTATAATCCACATGCTTTGCCCGAATACGGCATTGAAGGCATTGTCCGCTACACCCATGCCGTTTACAGCAGGGATGTTAATTGCCAGGAGCAGCAACATGAAGCAATAAGCAATAAGCCCTGCGGTAATAAATGAGAGTTTGCGTACACCTTTTTCGCCAAAGTATTCATTGATGAGGTCGGTTGTCAGGAATACTACCGGCCAGGGCAAGATGCCCACGCTCATAGGGACACTGCCTACATAAATAAGCTTACCCCCGATAAGCTCTGCGACTATAGCATTTGTTATGAAAATCCCGGCCAGGATTATGTATAAGGTTTCTTTTTTGGTTTGTAGCATTGGCAACGTGAAAAAATCCAAATGTAAGACATTTTAGTATAAGCCGCAGCTGAACAAAGTATAAACTTGGTTACGTATTATATATTTATCAATCTTGGAATATTTTATTTACCTGCTTATAAAAAAATTTGGCTACAGTATAAATTTTAAATCACATTTAGCACATCAGGTGACTATTCAGCACGTGGTTATGTTTCCTTTTAATTTATTTTGTCATACTTTATATTCACATAAATGGTTATTTCAATAATACGATTTGGATGTTCACTAATTATTGATTTTAAGGGGGCCCATTTATGTTATTTTCAGCCAGCCCGCTTAGGGCTGGTTTTTAAATGTGTAGATGCCAGCATTTAATTACAGTATCTTTAAAACATTCAAAAGTTATGGAAATATGGATATTTTTAGGGTCAAAACCTTATAGGGTTCGCTGAACGCTTTAAATCCTATGAGGATTATAAAAAATATTTATCTGAATTGAAATGGAATAATGGCTATTCTTGGTAGAAAATGTGGTCACAGTAAGTATCTAACCCAGGTAGCGGACTCGATAATGTATGTCAATTGTTATGGATAATGGTGTAAATTAATTTTGTTTTTATTTAGCATTCATAAAGTTTATTATGTTGCAATTTATTAGAACCCAATCTCTTAAAAGAGGATTTACTGTTAATTTAATCGTGTCAATATTTTTTGGTAATTTTAACAAACACTTTTTAATATGGTGCCAAAAGTACTGATTGTAGAGGATGAGTTAGTTATCGCGTTAGATATTCAAGAGACTTTAGAGGCAGAGGGCTATGAATCTGTAATGAATATTTCTTCCGTTGAAGAAGCGATTGAATATCTGGAACACCACACGATTGATTTAGTGATAATAGACATTAATCTGAAGAAAGATAAGGATGGTGTTTCATTAGGCATGTATTTATTAGAAAAAGACCAGATTCCTTTTATTTATTTAACTTCTTATTCTGATAAAGCTACCCTTGAGCGTGTTAAAGAATCCAGGCCTTATGGTTATATTGTAAAACCTTTTAAAACACAAGATTTAGTTACTACCGTCTCTATTGTGCTTAATAATTTTAAACACCGAAAAATTGATGTAGCCCGGCAATCCGGCGTAGCATTAGATTCAGAAATCCCATTTATCCTGAAAAAATGCATTACCTACATTCATGATAATATTGATGAAAAAATAGTACTGGAAGATTTAATTACGTTAACACGTTGGGGGAAACAGTATTTTATAAAGGTTTTTAAGGAATATCTGGGGTATACGCCCACGCAATACATCATTAAGCGTAAAATTGAAAAGGCGACATCCCTAATAGTCGAATCGGATATGCCAATCACACAAATTTCCTATGAACTTGGTTTTAAGAGCCATAGTAATTTCTCTAGTCATTTTAAACGTGAAACAGGGAAAAGCCCCGAAAATTATAGGAAGTGGATGTCTGTTAAGAACAAGTATTTATAGCCTTTCTTTAAGGGGTATATTATTTTCAGCAATTTAAACTCAGATTAAGCATCTGAGTAGTCTTTTTAGCACATACTTACTTTTTTCATATTCTACTTTTGACAGGTGAAATTCAGTAAGCTTATCCATTAGCTTTTATTTAATTGTCAAGGTATATGAAAAAAATTATTTTCTTATTCTTTCTCTTTCTCATATCTATTGTTAATGCGCAGGATGATGGTGAGTTGCCAGATCCGCCAGAGCCCGATGTACCCGAGGCCCCACTGCCCATGTTGCCTGTCTTGATGGCAGCGGGGGTCTGGTATGGGTTTTATTGCTGTAAAAAATATGTTAAACGTTAATATTTATGTTATGCGATATCTGGTGTGTATAATTGCTTATTTCTTAGGGTTCCATATAGTAAGCGGTCAGATGTATAATGGGGGTTCTATGTATATTCATGGCGGGACTTCTGTATATGTATCTTCCGGGGTTTACTATTTTGCTCCTGCAGGTGCAAGCACGGTAACAGCCAGGGGCACGGGTCCCGGTGTTCTTGCTTTTGGTCCCGGTGTTACCACTTCCGGAGCTTCTCCAACACATTTTGTTGACGGTTATGCCGCTACTTACGGTACGTCTGCTTTTGATTTACCGGTGGGCCAGGCGGGAATATTAGCTCCCGTACGGGTTGCTTCTTCTGCAAGTACAGAAACCCGTGCGGCCTACTTTTATACCTCTCCATCAGGTATTGGCGCTGCTCTTTCACCTGGCATCAATGCTGTTTCTTCTGTAGAATATTGGCATGTGGTTGGTAACCAGCCGGCTTTTGTATCTGTTTCATGGCGAAATACAAGTGATGTTTCATCATTGACAGGTGGAAATTTAAATCGTTTAACCATAGTGGGCTGGGATGGTAGTTCTTGGAACGAAATACCTTCTACAGTTGACGCAACATCCTTTACCGGAGGTGCCAGCACTTTAACTTCGGGTAGTATTTCCTCTAATGCGGCGGTTAATCTGTCCTTATATTCCTACTTCTCTTTAGGGTCAAAGAATCCGGTTTGCTATACTTTGGCAACCCCTTCAGGCTTGACCCGTACCTGGAATGGCAGTTGGGATGGGCCGGTCCCTACCTTGTCCGACGCTGTTGTCATTAACGCCCCCTATTCCGGTTCATTACAATGTAATTCCCTGGTGTTGAATGCTGACCTTATACTTTCTGATGGAGAAGTACTGGATGTTGTGTATGGTGTTACCGGAAGCGGAAAGGTAGTTATGTCCGGTGAAGCCAGCCTCGTACAACGTGATGACAGCGCGGCGGCACCATTAATACAGCTGACCAAAGTTACAAACCCTATGCGGCGGCTTGATTATGTTTTTTTGAGCAGCCCGGTAAATAGTATGTCGGTTTACATGGCTAACCTTACCAGCCCATTAACTACTGCGGTAAACGGTAACTTTGGCACTTATCCGGCATCTGCCTTTTTTTCATATCTGACATACAATGCGGCGGGTAACGCATATGTTGCTGCCAACGCAACTAACGTTCCCATAGGAAAAGGTTTGTCTGCTACGGTTGCTTCCCAAGCCCCCTATGCTACCAGTACCGCCCCGGGTACCTGGTTTACCGAGATGTACCCTGTGCATATACGGACAACCGGTACAACGAATAATGGGTTGGTTCCTGTTTCTGTTCCCGCCAATGGCTGGTTTTTTCTGGGAAATCCTTATCCCTGCGCTATAAGCGGGGAAAAACTATTGGATGCTGTTGGGACAACAATGCGTAAGACTCTTTACTATTGGACGCACACTACTCCACGTGCCTCGTGGAATAATTCGGGTTCAAACTACAATAATGCTGATTTCGCCACCTGGAATTATTCCGGGGGTGTGGCTGCCTGTGCCGGCTGTCAGGTACCTAATGGTAAAATAGCCTCCATGCAATCGGTACTGATGCGGAGTATAACCCCGGCAGCTACCACACTGAACCTGAACAACTGTTTGCGGGAGTTAACCGGCAATGATAATTTTTTCAGGCACGTCCCCTCTGACAGATACTGGTTAAATTTAACAGGCAGTAACGGTTCTTTTTGCCAGACTTTAATATCCTATTCTGCCGATGCCACGCTGGGTGAAGATTCAGGTTATGACAGTTTAAAACTGGGAGGGGCTACAACTTCTTCCTTGACATCCTTAATAGGAACCTCGCGATATGCTATCCAAACCCGCCCTTCATTTGAAATCGGCGATCAGGTTCCCCTACAAGTTGATCAGCCTTCTGCGGAAACGCTACAAATAAGTTTGGCTAACCATGAAGGCGTTTTTGCCGATGGTTCTGTTGTTATATATCTTTTTGATAGTTTATTGGGTATTTATCACAATTTATCTACGGGTGGGCCTTATACCTTTGTTCAGTCTGTTACTGCAGATGCTACCCGTTTTAGGATAGTTTATCAAACAGTTTTGTCTGTCCCTGATAATGAACTATCATCTAAAGTTGTAAGCTATATAAAAGATTCAGCATTATACGCGCAGTCTAATGAGTCCATAGAATCTATAGTCATTTTTGATTTAACCGGCCGTAAAGTGGTTGAGTACACAAATGTAAATGCTGCCATTTTTCAAAAACCCTTTCATCATGCACAGGGTGTTTATGTGGCCAAAATCAGATTATCATCCGGGGTAGTTGCCAACCGGAAACTTATGAATCAGTAAACATAAATTCTATGCGATACCTTTATTTGTTTTTTCTTTTTTTAAGTCACCATCATTGGGCACAAAAATCTGCTTTTCAAAAAGATTCTTTATATAACCGCTGGTCCTTTGAGGTGCTGGCCGGGCAAAACAAGGCCGTCCGTCCTTTTTCAGAAGGGTATTACTCTGCAAATCCGAACAATTATTTCAATTTTTCGGGTGTCAACCATTTCGATGCCGGCGTACGCTACATGTTTTCTGACCGCTTTGGGTTAAAACTCAGCGGCGGATATGATGTATTTACTGACGATGGGAGCAGTGGGTCACTGCCTTTTGAAACCAAGGCTTACAATCTAAGCCTGCAGGGGGTAGTAAACCTGGCGCGGATACTCAGGTTTGAAACATTTACCAAACGTATAGGGCTATTGGCCCATGGCGGCGTGCAGGTGGCAAAAATGTATGCAGACAATCCTGTGACAGGTTCCCTTAATGAAGATAACGGTGGTTTTATTCTTGGCTTAACCCCCCAGTTCCGTATTACGAAGTGGCTGGCGCTGACAGGCGATTTCTCAGCGGTGTCCAATGTGAGGCAGCATTTGAACTGGGACGGTTCCTATTCAGCTAAAAGCAATAACCTTACCGGACTGTTTTATCATACTTCCTTAGGCCTAAACTTTTACTTTGGCAACAAAGAAGCGCATGCCGACTGGTATGTTTCGGCGCAAAATATCAGTAATGTTGATGATGAGGCCCGTAAGCGCCTGGATGAAATTGAAACATTGATGAACGATACTGACAAAGACGGTGTGCCGGATTATCTGGACCAGGAAAATAATACCCCCGCCGGTGTAGCGGTGGATACAAGGGGCAAATACATAGACCTTAACAGGAATGGAGTCCCAGATGAACTGGAGCGTGAAAAAAGTAATATACGCATTGACCAAAATTATATTTCCGGGGAGGGTGGAAACTCTAACTACGCATCATCACAAGAAGTTCTGGCTGCCCTGATAGAAAAAGGTTACCTCAGCATTTATTTTAATATAAATAAGGACACCCCAAATTCGGGCTCTACCCATAACGTCATGCTTATTTATAAATACCTGCTGCAGCATCCTGAGGCAAAAATAAAACTGGTGGGTTATGCTGACCTTAGGGGTGATGAAGCTGCCAATGTTGACTTATCTCAACGCAGGGCACAGAAATTAAAGAATTTCTAAACGGCTGCCGGTATTGCTCCCGAGCGGATAAACATTGGCGGTCAGGGAGTGGACAGGACTTTCCCGGCTAATAATAAAGTTGGCCTTGATTTATCCCGGCGGGTAACAGTTGAAATTATAAAATAACATTTTAAACACTAAATTTATGAATAAACTATTATTTATTGTGATGCTGTTTGTTGGGCTCCACAGTTCGGCACAAGTGAAAATAGGAGATAATCCCACCACGGTGGGAACGAGTTCAGCTTTAGAGCTCGAGAGTACCAATAAAGCACTTGTAATAACCCGTGTAAGCAATACAGCAGCCATAACCAACCCTGTAAATGGTATGATCATTTATGATATCTCTTCCAATTGTATCAAGGCTTATGAGGACGGGGCTTGGACCAATTGTTTGAGCAACGGGTCCAACATTGAACCCTCAACAAATGGCACCGCTGTGGTGAGTTCCTATAACTGTGCAACGGGTTCTACGGGAACCTTGAGTGCGGGTGTAGCCGTGAGCGGCGTAACCCAAACCATCACAGCTGTGGTGACACAGCTGGGTACGTATTCATTGAATACCTTTGCTAATGGTGTGGTTTTCTCTGCTTCAGGTACATTTACAAGTTTGGGTTCACAAACCATTACACTAACGGCTATTGGAACTCCAGTAAATACTGGCAGCAATACGTTTACCTTAAATACCATACCGAACTGTTCTTTTGCACGCACTACACAGGGTAATCCTTCTTCGGGTGGAACGGCCATTGTTTCCGCCTACACGTGTTCGACTGCTTCTGCGGGTACCTTGGTAGCCGGAGTGGCTGTATCGGGCGTAACGCAAACTATTACCGCTACAGTGACTACCGTTGGCACCTATAATATCACGGCTACAGCCAATGGAGTTGTCTTTACAGGTACTGGTACTTTTGCCGGCACAGGCGCACAGACCATAGTGTTAATCGCAACGGGAACTCCTACAAACGCTGGCAGTAATTCGTTTATCTTAAACACTATACCAAATTGTAGTTTCAATAGAACAACAATTTCTGCTTCCTCAGGTGGAACTGCAGTAGTATCTGCTTATAACTGTTCTGGAACTGCTATTGGTACAATGACGGCAGGTACTGCAGTATCTGGCGTTACTCAGGTAATTACTGCAACAGTTGCAACGGTTGGAACTTATAGTATTTCGACCACTACCGCAAACGGGGTTACTTTTGCCGCTTCAGGTACATTTGCAGTAACTGGCTCTCAAAATATTACGCTTACTGCTACTGGAACCCCAACAACAGCTGGCATTAATACTTTTACAATAAATACTACACCAAATTGTAGTTTCACACGTTCAACAGGTGAAGTCTTTACCTCTACTGTATGTTCAACGTCAATAGGTACTTTTCCAAGTACTGTAACTGTTGGAAGCACAAGTGTTACTGTGAATAAGACCACTTCTACTGACAGTGGTTCGGGCTCAACTATCTCACAGTGTGGTATTTCTCCATCTGGTAGTTTTACTTCTTTATTCAATAATCAAAGTGCAACTTATACTTTTAGTGTGCCTTTAAAAAACGTTCAAATTTATGGAATAAACAATGAAAGCTCTGAAAATACAGAAGGTTATACTGTTACTGCAACTTTAGCTGGAGTAGCAGTACCGATACAATTAGTTCCATTTGGAGGTACTTGTACAGCTAATTTTACTTCAACTCAATCGGGTAATACAGGTAGTATTAATAATACAACTACTACAACTGGAGTAGGTTTAGTATTTAATGTTAGTTCAAGCAGTCAGTACGATACTATTACAATTACGCGTGTAGTTTCTCCAGGAGGTAACTGGCATGGTTTAATGTTTTGTAATGCTACTGCTGTTCCGTCAACTTCAAATGGTACAGCTGTAGTTTCCTCTTATGACTGTTCTACAGGTTCTACAGGTGCTTTAATAATTAATAGTGCTGTTTCTGGAGTAACTCAAACTATTACAGCAAATGTTACTACACCGGGTACTTACAACATTGCAACAAATCCGGTTAATGGGGTAACATTTGGAGCTTCTGGTACATTTGCTAATGCAGGAGCACAAACATTAGTATTAACGGCAACAGGAACGCCAACCGCTTTAGGCACCAATGCATTTACTTTAAACACTATACCAAACTGTAGTTTCAATAGAACAACAATTTCTGCTTCTTCAAATGGTACAGCTGTAGTGTCCGCTTATACCTGTAATACTGCCTCTGCAGGATCGTTGGTTAGGGGAACAACGGTTTCGGGCGTAACACAAACTATTACCGCTACAGTGACTACGGTTGGTACCTATAATATCACGGCTACTTCCAATGGAGTTGTCTTTACAGGTACCGGTACCTTTACTGGCACAGGCGCACAGACCATAGTGTTAACCGCAACGGGAACTCCTACAAACGCTGGCAGTAATTCTTTTACCTTAAACACTTCACCCAACTGTAGTTTTACTAGAACAGTTACTGATCCTACAAGTAACGGTACATCAGTAGTTTCATCATATAATTGCTCAGGAGTACAAACAGGTCGATTAGTCGTTGGTGTTCCTGCTAGTGGTGTTACAAAGGTCATTAATGCAACAGTAACGACAATTGGTTCTTATACTATATCTACTGCAGTTGTAAATGGTATTACTTGGAGTGCCTCTGGTTCATTCAGTTCTACTGGAGTGCAATCCGTAACTTTAACAGCAAGCGGAACCCCAACTGTTGCAGGAACAAATAACTACTCCCTTGCTACCACTCCGAATTGTACATTTAGTGCAGAATCATTCGCGCTTGATTATTTACTTGCATCATCGCCTACTGTCAGTTTATCCGCTGGTCAAACTGTCCCTTTTACTGCTTCTTCCAGCAGGGGGATTACTATTAGCTCCGGTGTAATAACCCTAAAAGCTGGAAAGAAGTACAGATTGTACGCGCAATTACGAACGAATCCCAATGTTACTTATCCAACAAATGACCGGTGGATGTCATATCGATTTGTGAATAGTTCCAACAACTCTATTTCAAATAATGGAAGGGTTGTTGCCGTAAATCATAGTTCATTTACCTCTGAAGTAGCCGCAGCAGGAATTTACACAGTAGGGAGTACTGATGAACAAATTAGAGTTATTGTCAATTCTGGTGGTGTTATTGCAAATACGTATAGTGATGCCTTTGGATCTTCAACTTTGATGATTGAAGAGATACCTACAACTCTCCATCACTTATATGCACAGGCTACTTCTAGCCAACTTGGAGGTAGCAACACTCAAATTAATTTTACTCAAGTAAATGCCTCGGGAGCATCCATTAGTGGAAGTAGTATTACTTTAAGGGCTGGAAAAACTTACAGGTTGTTTGCTCAAGTGGTTAATAGACAAGCAGCTGTTAATCAGCAATGGGTGTCTTACGAATTTAGAAATAGTTCAAATGTTAAGCTGCCAAACTCTTCAACTGGATTGTCAATGGGTGCTGGCAATTCTATTAGTTCGTCTAATTGTGTTCCAGCTATAGGTGTATATACGGTTGGTGCAACTGATGAAATAGTTACCTTGAGAATAGTAAATACAGAGGGAGATAAAGGAGAAGGGATTTATGCTGATACATCATTTAGTAGTAACGTTTTGATTGTAGATGAGTTACCTGTCGGAAGAGGTTATCTATTTGGTATTCAAAATACTGTACAATCCAACATTGCTAATACAAATACCATAACCTGGGCAAATGCAACTGGAGAGAATGGATTAAGTGTAAATACGGATACAATTACATTGCCTCAAAATGGTACTTACAGCTTGTTTGGGTCAATCAGACTTGATAGTGCTTCAGATATAAATTCTATGGGATATGTATGGACAAATACAAGTAATACTAGTTTTGGAAATATTGGTTTAGCAATGCCATCTAATAATAATAGTGGACAAGCAAATGTTTCTGCAACTGCCTTTTTTACTTCTTCAACTACTTCTTTTCAAGTACAAATGAGAGCTATTATTAGTAGTGGAACTAGAATTACAAAAACACCTAACAATGGAAATCCTGCTTTTCTAATTGTTAGATTAGATTAATTGTTTAGTTACCAAAATTTTATTAACTCTAGATTGTATTTTCAGTCTAGAGTTTTTATTTTTAAGTAAAAAACGAGATATGTCAAAAAGCATTTTTTTTTTAATATGCTTTCCATTCATTTGCTATTCTCAACAAATACATCATAAAAATGTATTTATAAAGTTGAAGTGGTTTAAACTTATTTGTTAAATAAAAAAGGGTTGA
>NZ_NOXV01000156.1 GCF_002251835.1 Flavobacterium cyanobacteriorum | reverse complement strand
TTCGAAATAAATTCAACTTAAATTCCTAATGACTTTTTTGGGATTATGAAAAGAAATGCAACAGCCGTGTGGGAAGGGTCGCTAAAAGAAGGCGACGGAAGGCTTACCACCCAAAGCGGTGTACTAAGCAATACAAAATATTCATTCAAAACACGTTTTGAGTCAGAGTTGGGTACAAACCCTGAAGAGCTTGTGGCAGCGGCACACAGTGGCTGCTTTACCATGCAGCTTACTGCTTTTATTAACGAGGCCGGCTACAGCGTAACCTCAATTGAGACCAAATGTGACATTGATTTCCAAAACGGCAGCATTGTTAGCTCGCATTTAACCGTAAATGCTAAAATTGAAGGCATTGAAGAGGGCGAGTTTCAGCAGCTTGTAACCAAAGCAGAGCAAAACTGCCCGATATCAAAATTGCTGAATACCAAGATTACATCGGAAGCCACATTAGCTTGATCTTTATTCCTCTTACAATATAACAAGTTGCCTCCTCACCGGGAGGCAATTTTAGTATCTTTGAAATATATAATTGTGCCATGAACCGCTTTGACCGAATTACAGCAATCCTCATCCAGCTCCAGTCTAAAAAAATTGTGAAGGCGCAGGACCTTGCAGATAGGTTTGGCATCAGCCTCCGCACTGTGTACAGGGATATCCGCACGCTCGAAGAGGCCGGTGTGCCGCTTTATGGCGAGGCGGGTGTAGGCTACTCATTGGTAGAAGGTTACCGCCTGCCGCCTGTAATGTTTACAAAAGAGGAGGCCATGGCTTTTGTAACTGCGGAAAAACTTATGGCCCAGTTTACAGATGATATGCTCCGGCAGAATTTTACATCGGCCATGTTTAAAGTGAAAGCCGTGCTGCGTGGTAGCGAAAAGGACCTCGTGGAAAACCTTGAGGAAAACATTATAGTTTTTGAAAAGAAGCGCAACAATACCCCGCCGCCAAACAGCCTTGATGTGCTACTGAAAGCTACCGCAGAAAAGAAAGTTGTAAAGCTGCTTTACAAATCATTTGGTAATGATCATGCTTCAGAACGATTTGTGGAACCGCTTGGGATTTTTCATGAGCATGATAACTGGTATACCATTGCCTGGTGCCATATACGCGAAGATTACAGGCAGTTCAGGGCTGACCGGATAGTAAGCGTGCACCTTACCGACCTGCCACAGCAGGAACGTGCCTCACTTAAGGAATATTATAATCTTAAAAAGCAGGCTAAGGCATCATTCACCATGCAGAAAGCCGTAATAAAAGTAGATAAGCATGTAGCGCTGTACATGCAGGACAGGAAACACTACTTCGGGTTTGTAAGTGAAACAGAAAAAGATGACTGTATTGAAATGACATTCCTTACAGAGTCACCTGAAGACGGGCTTGCACGCTGGCTGCTGTCGTTCGGTGATTATATACAAATAGTTGAACCGCAGGCGCTGAAGGACAGGATTATATACCTCCTGGAAAAAAGCCTTGAAAAAATTGCAGGCACTAAAAACCTGCTGACATAGGGTTGTCACTACCCGTGGCTTACTTTGTGGTGTTAAACAATTTAAACTACAAACACCATGGAAATAATAACATTAGACATTGTAAGCCTGCTACAGAACGAGATGGAGCAGGAGGCCAAAACAACACGCAGGATGCTGGTACGCATTCCGCCTGAAAAATTTGGCTGGCAGCCTCATCCTAAAAGCATGACACTTAAAAAACTTGCCACACACGTAGCCGAACTCCCGGGCTGGATTGCTATGGCCCTGACAACCGATGAGCTGGATTTTAATGATAATCCCTATGTGCCAAGAGATGTAAAGAATACCGGGCAGTTGGTGGATTATTATGAAGAGTCGCTTAAGAACGGGCTGCAGGCGCTGGCCAAAGCTGATAGTGCTGCATTTACTGACGAATGGGTGTTGCGTACCGGCAATACGATACACAGCCGCAGTACCCGTTATGATGTTATGCGCATGGCATTATCGCAAATAATACACCACAGGGCGCAGCTGGGCGTTTACTTAAGGCTGCTAAATATACCCATACCCGGCAGCTACGGCCCAAGCGCTGACGATAACAGCTTTTAATATTCATCTATCAGTTATACCCCCATTCTCAACGGAATGGGGTTTTCTTTTTGAAATTATCATTAAATAAATAAAAAATCATTTTATTTTTATTAATTTGCAATAGTAATGGATGATTTCTCTCCATAAGAAGGAATTGCTATATTCAGGAAGATTAAATTTGATTTCATGTCAGTTTTAGAAAAATTAAGTTCGGCTGATGCCATTGCTCTGGAAGATAAATATGGTGCACATAATTACCACCCGCTGCCTGTTGTGCTGAGCCGTGGAGAAGGAGTGTATGTTTGGGATGCGGAAGGCAAAAGGTATTATGATTTCCTTTCGGCTTACTCTGCCGTTAACCAGGGGCATTGCCATCCTAAAATTGTAAATGCGCTGGTAAGCCAGGCACAGACGCTCACTCTTACGTCGCGTGCATTTTACAATGATCAGCTGGGCAGGTACGAAGAATTTATAACAGGTTATTTTGGTTTTGATAAAGTATTGCCTATGAATACAGGCGCCGAAGCGGTTGAAACAGCCATTAAGCTATGCCGTAAATGGGCCTATGAAAAAAAGGGTATTGCTGAGCATGAAGCAAAGATAGTAGTATGCGAAAATAACTTCCACGGCCGCACCACTACCATAATTTCTTTTTCTAATGACGAGAATGCACGTAAGAACTTCGGCCCTTATACGGCAGGTTTTATAAAAATACCATATGACGACACTAAAGCGCTGGAAGATGTGCTGAAGTCTGAGAAAAACATTGCAGGTTTTCTGGTAGAGCCCATACAGGGCGAAGCTGGGGTTTATGTGCCTCAGGAGGGCTACCTTGCCAGGGCAAAGCAGCTTTGTGAGCAGCACAATGTACTTTTTATTGCAGATGAGGTGCAAACCGGTATTGCAAGGACCGGTAAGCTGCTGGCAGTGCACCATGAAGATGTTACACCTGATATACTTATACTCGGCAAGGCACTTTCGGGCGGGGCGTATCCTGTTTCGGCCGTACTTGCCAATGATGCTGTTATGAATGTTATAAAGCCCGGCCAGCACGGATCTACTTTTGGCGGTAACCCTATAGCAGCCGCTGTGGCCATAGCCGCCCTTGAAGTAGTAGAAGAAGAAAGGCTGGCCGAAAACGCAGAAAGGCTGGGGAGGCTGTTCCGCGAAAGACTGGGCGAATACGTAGCAAAAAGTAACATTGTATCGCTGGTAAGGGGGAAAGGCCTTTTAAATGCTATAGTAATCAACGATACTGAAGACAGTTCAACGGCCTGGGACATTTGTATGGCCATGAAAGAAAACGGGCTGCTTGCCAAGCCAACGCACGGCAACATCATCCGTTTTGCACCGCCGCTTGTAATGAACGAGGAACAGCTGCTGGATTGTGTAAGGATCATTACGCAAACACTTGAGGATTTTGAACAATAACCAAACAATAATCAATTAAAACCAACTTAACCATGGATTACAACACTACATCTTCATTTGAGTCTTTTGAGCTGCAGGTTAATTCAGTAGCTAACGATTTTTTAAGGGGCGCCGCAAAATGGGCTTCTATACTTGCCATTTTAGGCTTTATAGGGCTCGGCATTTTAGTATTAATGGGTATAATGGTATTTGCCGCCGGAAGCATGGTTGACAATGCTTCTTCAATGGGTTCTGCCATGCCATTCCCAATGTCGGCAATAGGGCTTTTGTATATCCTTATGGCCGTAGTTTACTTTTTTCCTCTTTTGTATCTGTATAAGTTTTCTGCAGATGCCAAAGCAGCACTGAATAATAGCAATACCGAAAAGTTAACCGACTCTTTTAAAAACCTGAAATCACATTTTAAGTCAATCGTACTTATCATAATTATTGGTGTTGTGCTTTACATTGTAGGTATCATTGCTTTTGCTGCAACTATTGCATCGGCTACGGGCAACATGTAATATAACGTTTTATAAAAAATACGAATCCCGCTCCGGCGGGATTTTCTTTTATATTTGCAATAACAGCTATTGCTATGGTTAAAAATTCAATAATTGGAGATATGCCAGTCACCCTTTTTAAAGCATTAAAATTTGTACATCCCCTGCTTTTTATATATTGGCTGGGCAGTAAATTTATCAATGTGCAGGAAAATGTTTTCTTTGGTATTGTATATGAAATGTCAGCTTTACTTTTTGTACTTTTCACTGTTGCCGTTCCTCTGTTTGTAATAGTGTACTGGATTATTAATAAAGGCAAACTAAACAAAACGCTTACTGTGCAATTACTTCTTCACCTGGTTTTTTCAGGTATAAATATAGTTGTTATGACACTCGATCCGGCTAATTTTACCTCATAGAGGTGCCTGCTAAAAACCCTGCATGGCTACCTTTATTATTTTATCAACTCATTTATATTTGGCATTGTGAAAACCATATACATAATCCTGATGTTCGCGGCCGCATTCCTTGCCCTGTGGGAACAGTCAAAGCCGCAGCCCAACAAGTACCTGATGGTAGGAGGCATAGCTGTTTTTATGCTGGGGCTGATGCAGCTAATGAACAAGGTACCCGGCAAGAACAATAATAAAAACGGCGATGAAGCTTAAAGTAGGAGATGAGGTAAGTGTGCTTGATGATTCTTTCACCGGGCGGGTAAAAAGCATTAAAGGCGATAAGGTAAATATTGAAACACCTGAAGGCTTTCTGCTTGAGTTCGGCAGCCATGAACTTGTAAAAATAAGCGCTGCAGACGACATGAAAAGCGTTTTCAGCAACAGGAGCCCGCAAAGCATATTAAAGGAGAAAGAAGAGCCCAAAAAGCGTTCCTTCATCAAAGAGAAAAAATCACGCAGGGATGAATTTGTCCTTGAAGTTGACCTGCATATTGAAAAGCTGGTGCCCAATAAAAAAGGGATGAGCAACTATGACATACTTACTTTGCAGACAGAAACCGCAAAAAGGCAGCTTGAATTTGCCATAAAGAACAGGATGCCCAAAGTTGTATTTATACATGGTGTAGGCGAAGGCGTACTGAAAGCCGAGCTTGATTTTTTGCTCGGAAGATATGAGGGTATTACCTTTCAGGATGCCAATTACCAAAAGTACGGGCTTGGAGCAACAGAGGTGTATATAAAGCAAAACCCTAACAGGTAATTAACCTGTTAATAAAGTATTACAAAATAGAATTAATTGGTATTGTAGGTACCTATCCTGTATTCGGGGCTGGTGCCGTTTGTTACTATTATGGTTTCGCCAATAGTATTGCTAAACACAGCATTTACCAATGTAATTACATGATTGTACCCGCCTGCAGTTGCCTCTGTTGTAGTTACTGTAAGCTGCCCTGCTGTGGCAAACCATTGGCCGGTTACAGGCACTACAGGAGGTGTAGAGCTGCAAAAGAACGTGTTAGATGCACTTCCGGCATATCGGGTAAATACAACCTGGTTGTCATCACCTGTATTGGCAAGGTCAACAGTAACAGTACCTGGCGTTGTTGAAAACGTACCTGCTGCCAGGTCAAAAAGCAGTGTCTCGCTGCCGTTAACCCTGAAAACCCTTTCTGCTGAGCCTCCGCAGTCGTTCAGCAGTATATTATTTTCATCGTCAAGAAAATCAAATGTATATCCGAGCGCCTTCTGGAAAGTGC
The DNA here is from genome assembly GCF_002251835.1 of Flavobacterium cyanobacteriorum. Classification (GTDB taxonomy): domain Bacteria; phylum Bacteroidota; class Bacteroidia; order Flavobacteriales; family Flavobacteriaceae; genus Flavobacterium; species Flavobacterium cyanobacteriorum. Next base: position 5,139 of record NZ_NOXV01000156.1, on the reverse strand, counting down.
CAAAGTCATTATCCTGTAACACTAAGGTCTCCTCGCCGCGGGTAAAGGTAATATTGCTCAGCCTGATTATATGATTATATCCTACAAGCACATCCTGTTCGTTAAAACGTTTTATGGTTTCAACAGTTACGGTGCCGCCGGGCAACGCTACCCATTCTTCCGCAACAGGAGGCAATGATGTTAATGGGTTATTACTGCAGAAGGCGCTGGCGGATACGTTAGAGGTATAGTTTCGGTAAAGTACCCTGTTTGTGCTGTTGACAGTTATGATTCTGGGTTGGCCTTCAGGCGTTTCAATGTTATAAAAAGCAGCAGGGTCAAGGTCAAGTATAAGTGCCTGGGAGCCATTTACTTTCAGTACAAGCCTGTTGTTGGTGCAGGACTGTATATTAGCGGTGCCAAAGTTAAAGTCTTTAAAAATAATGTCTCCATCATCACATCCAAGAAAGAAAAATAATGTTATTATCCCAAATATCTTTTTCATTGATAATAATTTTCAGCAAAAATAGTATTTTTAATTAGTTTCAAACCATATAATCCATACTGCCCCACGTTAAGTTTTTAGTTAATTTTGCATGTAATGAAAAGAGTATACCTTGACAACGCTTCTACGACAGTTATACGCCCGGAGGTTATAGCCGAAATGGCCCGCATAATGAGCGAAACGTATGGCAATCCCTCCTCAACGCACAGTTTCGGGCGCAGTGCCAAAGTCGTGCTTGAAACAGCCAGGAAAACAATAGCGGGGCTTATTGGTGCCGAAGCGCGTGAGATTGTTTTTACCTCGGGAGGTACCGAGGCGGATAACTGGATAATACGCAGCGCCGTGAAAGACCTGAAGGTTAAGCGGATCATTACAAGCAGGGCAGAACACCACGCAGTACTTAATGCTGTTGAGGCAATAGCAGCAGAGTATGATATAAAAGCTGATTATGTACATATTTCGGCTACAGGGGCGGTAGATATGGAACACCTTGAGGTATTACTGCAGGAAGATGTTTATACGCTGGTTTGCCTCATGCATGTAAATAACGAAACGGGGGTAGTGCTTGATTTAAAAGCTACAGGACAGCTGTGCCACAGCCACAATGCCCTTTTTATGTCAGATACGGTGCAGGCTATAGGGAAGGAGATGTTCAATATCCAGGAACTGCCGGTAGATTTCATTGTGGCAAGCGCACATAAATTTCATGGGCCCAAGGGTGTGGGCTTTGCTTTTGTAAGGAAAAATATCCCGCTTAAGCAGTTACTGTACGGTGGCGAGCAGGAAAAAGGGTTCAGGGCCGGCACCGAAGCTGTGCACCAGGTGGCAGGAATGGCTAAAGCGCTGGAAATGGCCTGCGCGGGGCTGGCAGCAGAAAAGGCTTATGTAACAGGGCTACGTGAGTACCTTATTGACTCACTTAATGCTGCTTTCCCGGGTTATAAGATTAATGGTGCAGGCAGCAGCCTGTTTTATAATATCATCAATGTAATGCTCCCGCTGCCGGAAGAAAAGACAGCTATGATATTGTTTCACCTTGATATGAAAGGTATTGCTGTTTCCAGGGGAAGCGCCTGCCAGTCAGGCAGTATAAAGCCTTCTCATGTGCTGAGCGAGATGCTGTCGGGCGAAGACCTCAGGAAACCCTCTTTAAGGATATCGTTAAGCCACAACAATACCCGTGAGGATATTGACCTTTTTATTGAAGCATTAAAGTCGGTTTGATAAGAAGCTATTTTTTCTTTTTCTTCTTTTTGCCCCATTTGTTCTTCATATCCTTATAGGATTTTTTTGAAACGGTTGATTTTTTCTTAGGCCGTGAAATGCCTTTTTTCTTCCTGGCGTTTATATTATTTACCAGTGAGTTTTTAACGCCAAGTTTATTCTTTTTGCTACTGCTCTTTTTCGCTTTTTTCTTTATTTTCGTACTCATAATACAACCTTTTATATAAAGTTACTTTAAACAGGCGGCATTTGCAGCCATTATAACATATCCATAAGTTTTGTTCAGCAATAACAACATGCAGCCCCTTGTAGATAATAAATACCTGTTAGAGCGTTTTTCCGGCAAAGGTGGCTGGACCTACGCCCGCATACCAGAAATACAGGCAGGTATAGCAATACCTTTTGGAATGGTTAAGGTTTCCGGTACTATTGACGGCTATAAAATAAGCGCCTATCACCTGATGCCTATGGGTAACGGCCAGTTATTTTTACCTGTAAAGGCAGCAATACGCAAAAAAATAAAGAAAGAAGAAGGCGATTATGTACATGTGGTTCTTTACCGGGATGATTCGGTATTTGAAGTGCCTGCTGAAATTAAAGCTTTTTTTGAAGAAGAAGGTGTAGCTGCCGCTTTTAATAACAGAAAGAAGAGCGAGCAGAAAATGTGCTGCGAATGGATTATGTCGGGCAGGCGCGAAGAAACAAAACGGGAAAGGATGATAAGGACAGTATACAGGCTGCGAAAGGGTGAAAAACTGCTATAGGGTGCTGTTGATAATGTTTTAATCTGCTAACGTTTTTACTTACAAAATATCGCTTATATATCTTATTAATTAAGCTTATTGCCTTCAAAATGTTAAATTTTTAATTTACGCTTGTTTTATAAAAATAATTTATGGTATATTTGGCATATCATTAATTCCAAATTAACATTGCTTATAGGATAACATTACTTTTTAGATAAAATTCTGCCGGCTTGCCGGAGGACTAAATTAAAAAAAAAACGCTAAAAAGTTATTGCTATGGCTAATGTTGTAATCCCCGACGCCGTTCTGGTTAAAAATTATACCTGTGGAGATGAAAATGCTCTTGCGGTATTAATAAAGCGGCACCAGTCAAAACTTTACGGTTTTATTTACTCAAAAGTTTCAGACCGTGATATTGCCGATGACATTTTTCAGGATACCTTTATAAAGGTGATCAGGACTTTAAAATCCAACTCCTATAATGAAGAGGGAAAATTCCTGCCATGGGTTATGCGTATTTCGCACAACCTGATAGTTGACCATTTCAGGAAGAATAAGAAAATGCCCATGTACCGCGAAACAGAGGAGTTCTCTATATTTTCAATAATGACGGACAGCAGCCCGAACATTGAGAACAGGATTATTACTGACCAGGTGGAAAACGACCTGCAAAGGCTGATAGAAGAACTGCCCGATGACCAGCGTGAAGTATTGCAGATGCGTATATACCAGGACCTTAGCTTTAAAGAGATAGCCGACCTTACGGGTGTGAGCATCAACACCGCACTGGGCCGTATGCGGTATGCCCTTATGAACCTGAGAAAAGTGATAGAAAAAAATAAAATTATTTTGACGAATTGAGCAATATAAAAAGCTGCTATGCGTTGTATAGGTAAATAAACAACTTATACATGGCAAAAATCTACTCTGAAAAGAAATTAGCAGCCCCGAAGAAAATGTTACCTAAAAAAGAAACAATCAATTTTCTGCTTAACTATTCAAAAGCATTAAAAGTGGTTAAAACATCTGGTAACCTTACATTTGAAAGCATTGCTAATTAAAGAAAAACCTCCCGCTGATTAACGGGAGGTTTTTTTATTATAAGCATCCAGTACGCTTTTCCTTCCTATAGTTTTAGTTATTATATCTTTTTCAAGATTCCAGCCCCTTGCCGGCGAATATTCGCGCCCGTACCATATTATCTGCAGGTGAAGGTCGTTCCACAACTCGCGCGGGAAAAGCCTTTTGGCATCTTTTTCGGTTTGCTCCACATTTTTTCCATTACTTAAGCCCCACCGGTACATGAGGCGGTGTATGTGGGTGTCAACAGGAAATGCAGGTATGCCGAAAGCCTGGCTCATTACTACGCTTGCCGTTTTGTGCCCCACGGCAGGCAACGCTTCCAGATCTTCAAAACTGGCCGGCACCTGCCCGTTATGTTTTTCAATAAGTATTTTTGAAAGCCCGTAAATACCCTTTGCTTTCATTGGCGAAAGCCCCACAGGTTTTATAATCTCCCTTATTTCCTCCACACTTAGCTTAACCATATCATAAGGGTTGTCTGCCCGTTCAAACAATAATGGTGTTATCTGGTTTACACGGACATCAGTGCTCTGTGCCGACATCAATACCGCAATCAGGAGCGTGTATGGGTCTTTATGGTCTAAAGGTACAGGTATGGTAGGGTACAAGTTGTTGAGGGTGTCAATTACGAACTGTACTTTTTCGGCTTTTGTCATGTCTCTTACAAATTTTCTTTTCGCATTTATAAATTGCTAAACATTCATTAATTTTAATCTTCTAAAGAATCAAAGATAAAAATTATGACAACACTAAAAAAAGGAGACAAAGCTCCTGATTTTTCAGGTACTGACCAGGATGGGAAACAACATACACTGGCAGATTATAAAGGCAAAAAACTGGTAGTGTTTTTCTATCCGAAAGCTGATACGCCCGGATGTACCGCCGAAGCATGCGACCTGCGTGACAACTACCACCGTTTCCGGGCGCAGGGTTATGAGCTTCTTGGTGTAAGCGCTGACAGTGCTAAAAAGCAGGCTAAGTTCAGGGAAAAGTACACACTGCCTTTTCCATTGATTGCTGATGAGGACAAAAATGTAATTAATGCCTTTGGCGTATGGGGACCGAAGAAGTTTATGGGTAAGATTTTTGATGGCATACACCGCACTACCTTTGTTATTAATGAAGAAGGTAGTATTGAAGATGTTATTACCGATGTTAAAACCAAGGAACACACAAGCCAGATTCTAAAGGATTGATAAAGCTTATTCAAGATAAGCCTTGTCATCGCCAAGCTTATAACGCATCATACTTCGTGTTTTAGCGCCATTAGTATCAACAACTTCTATTGGTATCCTCATTCTCCACGTAAAATTTCCGTGGGCAGTAATTTCTTTTGTTTCTTCATTAAAAACTACCTTATCAGCATCATTAATTTCAATGGCATTGGTAACAAAATATACATCACCTGTTAGTTCAGTAATCTTATTATCCTGGTCATATACCATTTTTCCAGCTTCGGCAGTATAGTAATCACCTTGTATGCTTGCATTTTCAGTAGTAATGGTTGAAGTGGTTTGTGAGTAGCTGTTAAAACCTGAGGCAAGCAATATACTTAAAACCAATCCTGTCCTAAATAAAATTTAACACTATCAAACTTAACCA
>NZ_NOXV01000169.1 GCF_002251835.1 Flavobacterium cyanobacteriorum | reverse complement strand
CGCCGCAAAAGCAGGCGGCGGGGAGGATGCCGCTCCCATCGCGGCTAGGCAGTAACATAGGGATTTGCCGGTGATCTTTACAAAAGCAGTAATATAATGTTATTAGCAAACCAAATTATACGCCTATTATGTAAATTTACACCTTAAAGATATACTATGCCATTCGACAAAGACCAAGCCCTCGCCATGTGCAGGCGTTTTTCAGGAAACACACTGATGGAAACCCTCGGAATAGAATATACTGACGCTGGTGAAGGCTATCTTGAAGCTACCATGCCGGTAACGCCAAGGGTACATCAGCCCATGGGGCTCCTGCATGGCGGCGCATCGGTAGCGCTGGCAGAAAGTGTAGGCAGTGCCGCCTCTATAATGTACATAAACCCGGCAGAAGAAGAACGGGGTATAGAGATTTCCGCCAGCCACCTGCAAAGCAAGCGCGATGGCTTTGTCACAGGAAGGGCCTCGCTCATACATAAAGGACGCAGCCTTCACCTGTGGGAAATAAAAATAACTGATGAAGAAGGCAAACTGGTATCGTTGTGTAAATTAACCAATATGGTTTTGCCTAAGAAAAAGGACAACAATGGCCGGTCTATTTGACTTTTTTGAAGAAGCTGCAGCCAGCCAGGTATTGCCCTTTGCAGTGTACTGCAAGCCGGGCAGCAATATTATAACCGGTATTTTCCAGCGCCTCCCGCACAGGCATAGTATAAATTTCAATAAAAAAGGCTTTGTTTTTGCACCTTTTACCGGAAACCAGGCTATATTCATCCCTGATTATGCATCAGTAGTTGTTACGGCGCCACTTGAAGCCGCCCCGTACCCGGTATCGGCTGTGGCGCAACCAGACGTTGACACCAGCGCTAAAGAAGCATTTGAAAGGCTTGTTTCCAAAAGTATTGAATTGATAATGCAGGGAACATTTGAAAAACTGGTATGCTCCCGCACAGAACGTATTCCTCTTGAAAAATGTGATGTTGTGGCTGTTTATAAAAAAATGCTGCGGGCATATCCTAATGCTTTCCGCTATTGTTTTTTTGACCCGTTAGCGGGATTATGGATGGGAGCAACACCTGAACAGCTGCTAAAAGCCGATGGAGGCAATATAAGCACTGTAGCGCTTGCAGGTACACAACTATACGATGAAAATAATGAAGTGCTGTGGCCGGAAAAAGAAAAACAGGAACAGCAGTTTGTCACCGACTATATTACAGGCCAACTCCATGGGCTGGTATCTGACATCTCGGTTTCAAACCCTTATACGTTCCGTGCCGGCAACATAGTACATATAAAAACAGACATTTGGGGAACGGCAAGCCCCGGCAGCCTCAGACAAATATTACAAAGGCTGCACCCTACACCTGCCGTTTGCGGACTGCCTAAACAGGAAGCCATGCAGTTTTTGTTACACAATGAGGGATATAACAGGGAGTATTACTCAGGCTTTTTGGGAGAGGTAAATCCGGACGGGCAGACCGACTTATTTGTAAACCTTCGCTGTATGAAGATAGATGATAATTCAGTTCAACTCTTCATGGGTTGTGGCGTTACCAAGGACAGCGACCCAGAAAAGGAATTTATGGAAACTGTAAACAAAAGCATGACAATGAGGAAAATACTGGTATAAATAGGAATTATACACAGGAAATTGACAATCATGCAAGGCATAGCTTTAAGTTGTAACTTTGCGCTTTAATCTTCAACTGAAACGAATGAAACTTGATATACTTGCTTTTGGTGCCCATCCCGATGATGTGGAATTAAGTTGTGGCGCCACCATTGCCAAAGAAATTTCGCTAGGCAGAAAAGTAGGGGTTATTGACCTCACGCGGGGCGAACTTGGCACCAGGGGCTCTGCCGAATTACGTGATGAGGAAGCAGCCCGTGCGGCCGAAATTTTGGGCATTTCTGTGCGTGAGAACCTTCGCTTTCGTGATGGCTTCTTTATAAATGACGAAGTACACCAGCTGGAGGTAGTAAAAATGATACGCAGGTATAAACCTGAAATTGTGCTTTGCAACGCTATAACAGACCGGCATATTGACCACGGAAAGGGCAGCAGCCTGGTGAGTGATGCCTGCTTTTTATCAGGGCTAAGGAAAATAAAGACAAACCACATGGGCGAAGAGCAGAAAGCCTGGAGGCCCAAAGCTGTGTACCACTACATACAGTGGTATAACCTGAAACCTGATTTTGTAGTTGATGTCACAGGTTTCATGGATATCAAAGTAAAGGCGCTGATGGCTTATAATTCTCAGTTTTATGACCCTGCCAGTACAGAGCCTGTTACCCCCATTGCCACAAAAAATTTTAAAGATAGTATAATATACCGTGCTGCTGACCTGGGCAGGCTTATTAACACCGAACATGCCGAAGGCTTTACGGCTGAAAGGTATGTGGCCGTAAGCAGTCTGAGCGATCTTATATAAAAAAGTTAACTTTTACTTGCAGAAAATACGAAAGGGACTTATATTTGCAGTCGCTAACAAAATGGTGATTGTAGCTCAGTTGGTTAGAGCGTCGGATTGTGGTTCCGAAGGTCGTGGGTTCGAGACCCATCATTCACCCTAAGCTGAAACCCTCTGTCATAAGGGTTTCAGCTTTTTTTATAACACTTCAAGGCGTGTAATTTTTTAATAACCGGTAATGTAAACGGTAATATAAAAATTACTTAGTCATGGCAACAGAAACATTGTATAGAGTGTTCTTTCCCCGATTCCCGCGCCAGCCCTTCCGACAGGAAAACCACTACCGCAAAATCATTTTTAAAAATGGTGGTATGTAGTGTTATTTTTATTTACCAAATCAAGAAAAAATTGTAGTATTTAATATATTTTCCTAATTTGCAATATGTAAATTTTGCAAGATTATGACTACTATAACAAGATTATTTGATTTTCCTTACTACGAACACGAAAAATTTAAGCTTGATGATGCGCTCGTCACAAAATATGACGGCCAATGGGTGAAAACTTCAACTGGGGAATATATTGACAAAGCCAATGCATTTTCGAGAGGGCTATTGCGGATGGGCATTCATAAAAATGATAAAATTGCGGTAATTTCTTCTAATAACCGTAGTGAGTGGAACATTACCGATATTGGTATCCTGCAAACGGGGGCGCAAAATGTTCCTGTATATCCTACCATATCCGAAGAAGATATTGAATATATACTCAACCATTCGGGCGCTGTTTATTGCATCGTGTCTGACCAGGCACTGTATGAAAAAGTAAAAACGTTCAGCGACAGGGTTCAGCACCTCAAGGGTATTTATTCCTTTGATAATGTGGAAGGCTGCCCTAACTGGCAGGAAATACTGGACATGGGCCGTGATGACAGCAACCAGGAAGAACTGGAAAAAATCAAAGCCGGTATAAGCGAAACTGACCTCGCTACCGTAATCTATACATCAGGGACTACAGGCAGGCCTAAAGGTGTGATGCTGTCACACAAAAACATTGTATCAAATGTACTGATGAGCTCTGACCGCGTACCCTTTGAATCAGGCAAAAACAGAGCGCTGAGCTTCCTGCCCGTGTGCCATATTTATGAGAGGATGATACTTTATCTTTACCAGTATCATGGTGTCGCTATATATTTTGCCGAATCTATTGAGAAAGTAAGCGACAACATCAAAGAAGCGCAGCCCCATGTCATCACAGCCGTGCCAAGGTTACTTGAAAAAGTGTATGATAAAATTATTGCAAAAGGCGCCGACCTCACCGGCATTAAGCGTAAATTGTTTTTCTGGGCAGTTGAAGTAGGCCTTGAATATGAACCTTATGGTGCCAACGGCCCATTTTACAGCATGAAGCTCTGGCTGGCCCGCAAGCTGATATTCAGCAAGTGGAAGGCAGGCCTTGGCGGAAACCTGGGACTGATGGTATCAGGCAGTGCAGCCATACAGCCAAGGCTGGCAAGGGTATTTGCAGCCGCAGGCATACCGGTTATGGAAGGTTACGGGCTTACCGAAACTTCACCCGTTATAGCTGTAAATGATGAGCGCAACGGCGGTTTCAGGATTGGTACTGTAGGCCGGCCACTGAAAGGCGTTGAAGTAAAAATTGCCGAAGACGGTGAAATACTATGTAAAGGCCCCAATGTAATGATGGGCTACCTCCACGAACCTGAAAAGACAGCCGAAGTCATCAAAGACGGATATTTCCATACAGGGGATATTGGCCATGTAGATACAGACGGTTTCCTGAAAATTACAGATAGGAAAAAAGAAATGTTTAAGACATCAGGTGGTAAATATATTGCGCCACAACTCATTGAAAATGCCATGAAGCAATCACGCTTTATTGAACAGATAATGGTTATTGGCGCCGATGAGAAAATGCCTGCAGCCTTTGTACAGCCTGATTTTGAATTTGTTAAGCAGTGGGCACAGCGCAAAGGGATAGTTATAAGCAGCAATGCCGATATTGCCGGTAACAAATTGATAAAGGAAAGGATTCAGCAGGAGATAGATGAAATAAACAAAAAGTTCGGGCATTACGAGCAGATAAAGAAATTTGAGATAACCCCTGAACCCTGGACTGTAGATGGTGGCGAAATGACACCAACATTAAAGCTAAAGCGCAAACAGATTAAGGAAAAGTACCAGGAGCTGTATGATAAGATTTACAGGAGCTGATTTTAGAGCGTCCTGATGATTCAATTTTTTTTCGGCTTTTCGATATTTATATTTTTTGATTTCGTTTTAAAAACTTTACAGGAAGCCGCCAATATAATAATACATCTTATTTCAGGACATTCACTTTTATATGCAGTTTGTCCATAAATAAAGCTTTTAAGGAAAGATAAAACAAAGGCTAAATAAAAAAACCGGCAATAACAGCCGGTTTTTTATTTCATTTAACTATACTCAATGTCCTGCACCGGCTTCAACCTCATCAGCTATACCCTGTGCTTTAAGTATAGCATATACCTTCCAGCCGTAAAACGCCAGGTAGCCGAAACATAGTACAGGGATGATGTACGACCCATGTATGCCAATAATATCGGATATCTTGCCCTGAAGCGGCGGTATGATGCCTCCACCCAGTATCATCATGATAAGGAATGCCGATCCCTGTGATGTATATTTACCTATACCGGCTATACCCAGCGCAAAAATACACGGCCACATTATACTGCAAAACAGGCCGCCGCTCATGAAGGCATATATCGCTATTGTACCTTCTGTCAATAAGCCGGTCAGCATGGCTGCCATACCTAATAAACCGAATATCATAAGTGTTTTTGCCGGACGGTCCTGCCCAAGGAAGAAACCTGCAATTTGTATCAGTACTACAAAGGCATAAGCGTAGAGCGGAGTTATATCCTGGCCCGATATCGCATTAGCGGCCAGTACTACGCCATAAGCAATATAAGGGATTACTACCAGCAACACCTTACGAACGCTGTTGGATGGGTTGAATACCGAAATGGCTCCTGCCCAGCGGCCTATCATCAGGCTCCCCCAGTACATAGAAATAAAGGGCGCTATGGCAGAACCGGTAAGGCTGCCAAACTCAGGTGTGCCTAAAAGCTCGCCAAGGTTACTTTGTATGGTTACTTCAACACCAACATACGTAAATATGGCAAGCATGCCCAACACAAGCTGCGGGTAGCGCATGGCGCCCCAGCCTTCCGGCTTTTTCCTTGCGGCTGAATTAGCATACAACAGCCCGGACACTACAACCAGAAGGGTAGCTATGGTAAGCGCAAGCCCCAGGTAATCTTTCTCATTATTTTGTATGAAGCGGCTTATAAACTCAGGGTCTTCATATCTTGAAAAAATATAAGCGAAGATACCCATAAGCAAAACCGTAATTACCAGCAGTGTATTCATTGCTTTTTTCGCCGGTTCAAAAACCGATTCAATAACTCCTGAAGGCAGTTTTTTTGAAAAGAAGAACAAACCTGCCGCTACTAAAAAAAGCCCGCCTACACAAAGGTATAATATCTCCATCTTATCAAGCGATTCAGGCCTTTGGGCAAACTCTTCAATGTTAACGCCTGCCACTACCCCAAAAAGTGCTATGGAAACTACAATAGGCCCTATGGTGGTGCCAAAAGAATTGATGCCCCCGGCAAGATTCAGCCTGTTTGAAGCCGTATGCGCGGGGCCCAGTGAAGTGGCAAAAGGCTGTGCGGATGTTTGCTGTAACGAAAAGCCCAGCGCCACAATAAATAGTGCACCGAGTATCATATAATAGTTGCCCGACTGTACGGCAAATATCATGGCTGCAGCGCCGGCTGTGCTTATAAGAAGGCCGTTTATGATACCCTTTTTAAATCCCCATGAATTTAAAATATCTTTCCTGATGAGGGTACTGAATACAAAAAGCAATAATGCGCCAATATAGTAGGCCCCGTAAAACGCAAAATCAATAAGCTGGCTCTGGAACTGGTCAAGCCCGAATTTTGCTTTACAGAAAGGAATAAAAACACCGTTTGATGCACCAATAAAACCCCAGAAAAAAAACACTGTGATAAGTGTATATAAGGCAGGATAATTGGTTTTGGTTTGTTCTGAACTCATATTTGTTATAGGTTAATGTAACTTAAATTTATTATGCTTCTTGCTAATCTTCGGGGAAAAAACTTATGGCTGCGCCACCACCCGGAGCCAGGTTAAGCTTTAGCTTTGTTTTTGATGTTACGCTTATTGTTTTTATTTCATAGCTCATCGGGTTATCTTTCCAGTGGGCTGATTTACCATCCCGGTAGATAACCGCTTTGTATTTTTTACCGGGTGTTAAAAATGACAGGCTAATATCAGCCTGCCTGGCGTTCTCATCGGTTATGGCTCCTAAAAACCACCTGGCTGTGCCTTTTTCCTTTCTTGCGACGGTTATATAATCACCTGGCTCAGCCTCCAGCACTTTTGTATCATCCCAGTCCAGCCCCACATCTTTAATAAAACGGAAAGCTTCAGGGTGTTTTTCATAGTTTTCCGGAAGGTCGGCCGCCATTTGTAGGGGACTGTACAGGGTTACATACAGGGCGAGCTGCTTAGTCAGCGTAGTATGTACCTGCTCAATCTTTGCGGCATCATACGCATTCATTTTAATTTCAAAAATACCGGGGGTATAATCCATTGGGCCGCCTAAAAGCCTGGTAAAGGGCAGTATAGTTTCATGTGAGGGCGGGTTGCCGCTGCTCCATGCGTTAAATTCATTACCACGGGCCGCTTCAGCCGCAATATAATTTGGCCAGGTACGGTGTACACCTGTAGGCCTTGAAGATTCATGCGAATTGACCATTATCTTATATTCAGCAGCGCGTTGCGGAACATAATTAAAATGATTAACCATTGCCTGGCCGTCATGGTATTCGCCGCGGGGGATAATTTTGCCCACATAGCCTGTTTTAACAGCAGGGTAGCCGTATGTAACCATGTTATTGAAAGCCCTGTCTATCCTGCGCTCATAGTTGGCAACAGAACCTGATGTTTCATGGTGCATTATCATTTTGATACCCTTCCTGCGGGCATATTCACTTACTTCCTTTATGTCAAAATCAGGATATGGAGTAACAAAGTCAAACACTTCCTCTTTCCAGTTGCCAAACCAGTCTTCCCAGCCTGTGTTCCAGCCTTCAACAAGTACTCCGTCAAATCCGTGTTCTTTGGCAAAATCAATGTAACGTTTTGTATTTTCGGTTGTAGCGCCATGCCTCGACCGTATTGGCTGACCCGACAACTGGTTCTGCGCGTTTTGTGAACCCGCATAGTCCCACGTTGAACGGCCTACATGCATTTCCCACCACACCCCTACATATTTCATGGGCTTTATCCAGGAGGTATCATCAATCTTTGAAGGCTCATTAAGGTTAAGCACCATTTTAGAAGCCGCTATAATCCTTGCGTCATCACTTACCATAACAGTGCGCCATGGTGTTGCCGCAGGCGCCTGCAGGTAAGCCTTGTCGCCAAGGGCATTAGGCACAAGCATTGCAGTAAATTTATTGGCTGACGGATCTTTAGACAGGTGCATTACCGGATAATTGATAACCGCTGCTTCAAAAATATTTAAGTATAAACCATCTGAAGTCTTCATCATGAGGGGCGACTGTACGCCATACCTGCCCCCTATGCTCTTCAGCGCAATACCGTTATTCAGGTTGAGCCTGTCATTATCAATTTCTGAGATCGGAGTTTCGTTGTAAACATACTCCTGGCTGTCAAAATCAGCAGGTATCCAAAAAGCCTTATGATTAGCGGTAAGGCTGAATTCAGTAAGCTCATCGGTAATTACAAAATAATTGAGTTCCTTTTGCACGGGGAATTCATACCGGAATGCCACGCCCTCATCAAACACCCGGAATATAATATTAACCTGCCTGCCGGTAGTTTGCTGCACCAGCGAAACAAAAAGCTGATTATAGTGATTATTAATAACAGCGACTTCACCCAGCACGGGTTTCCAGTTTTCATTAACTGAGGTGGCAGATGTTCGTGTTACAGAAAAACCGCTGCTAAGCGCAGGCATATCTTTCAGCTTTATGCCGAGGTAACTGCGGGTTATAACAGGCTTTTTATTATAATCTGCAGTGTAATAAGGCCGACCGGAGTCATCAAGTGCGAAAACAACATTGATCTTTTTTGAGGGCGATTGCACAGATTGTGAGTGCGCAAAAGCTATACTGCATAATAAAATCAGAGTAAGCGAAAACTTCATTGCATGTAAAATTTTATAAATATACTGATATATGAAAATTTGTACGCAGCAAATACTATAAAAATAAAGGCTTTATAGAAGGTTTGGCTTAAAAAAATAAGGGTTGCGGAGCATTAGGGTAAAAATTTGATAAAAACAACAGCTTCCTGTCTTTATTGAAAAACCCGAAGCATAAAAAAACCCTGCATTACAGGGCGTTTTTTATATTTTCATTTACGTAGCCTTCAAGGTACTTAAACCTTGGCATTAAATGGCCTTTATCTGTTATTTTGGCGCGGTATAATATACCATCTTTATCATCATTAAAAAAAGCGGGGATAACATGCTCCAGGAACATTTGCCCGAAGCCGCTGCTGGCATCACGGGGCAGTTCACAGGGCAGGTTATCAACAGCCATCACTACTATTGCTGCCGGATGGAACATATCAACCTCTTTGCCTTCTGCCGGATAATAGCCATAAAAAGGTTCAGCAATAGTTGAAGCCCTTACCGTACAGGCTATAGGGCCATCTACATCACAGGAAATATCGGCAACAACCTTAATCTTGTTATGGGGCGAAGCAAGCATTTCACGGGTGAGTATAGCAGGGGCGTTATTTCCGCAAAAATGGCCTGCTATAAACATGTCTGACACTTTTGTAAAACGTTCAAAATCCGAAACATACTCGGTTGGATTATCATAAAAATCCCTGTTGTTGATTACCTTTCCGTCCATGCGGCGGTTATAATCAAGTACATCTATCTGTGCGTAAACCGGTTCTGTATAAGTCTTGTTTAAATAATCTTCAACCGAAACCTGTTTAATTTTTATGGCATCCAAAATTTCTTTGGCTCCCATGCCTACCTTGCCCCTGCCTGTAAGCACAATCTTTACCGGGGGAAGTACCTGGCGCTTCAGCTTCGTTATCAGTTCTTCCTTATCCAGCAACGTTTCTGCCTTGGGCAGGTTAAATAAGTCATACTTTACGCCAAAAGCCCGGAAACCGTTATAAGTACCCACATTGCCGGCATACCTGCCAAACCCTATGAGCCGCTTGTTTGAAGCGTCAACAATAGTTTCATGGTCATAAAGCGCTATGTTCTTATCAACTATCGCCTGCAACAATTTTTGGTTGTGTGGCTGTTTTTTTATGGTGTGGGAAAAGAAGAAGTACTTTTTATCCGGAATTAGTGCATCAACCGGGACTTCTTTAACCCCAATAAGCACATCACAGTCAGAGACATCATCCGACACTTCAAAACCAAGCGATTCATATTCCGCATCCTTAAATATACGTATGCCTGAGGATTCAACCTTGATTTCTGCCTGCGGAAACCGCTCTTTAAGTAAAACAAGTTCCTGTGGCGCGAAAACCACCCTTTTGTCAGGCGGTGATTTTCTTTCCCTGATTATTCCGAATTTCATTTTAAGCAATTTTTGTTGTCTTTTGAGGCATACAAAGTAAAATAATTCAATAAAAAGCCCTTGTTATTGGGTTTTCAAAGATAACGCAATTTTGTGAGGCGCAGCAACCAAATATTTAAAAAATAAATCAATACCTTTGCATCCCTGCATGAGTGGTACATTATTTGCGTTAAATGCAGTATACTTTGGGGTCGACTGGTTTTGACAGCAGGTCGAATTGAAAAGTAAGCACGCCGGGAAATAGGGTTGTTCCCGTATATCATTACCCTGAACAATTAAACGGCGAAAATAACTACGCTCTTGCTGCTTAATTCTGAATCATAGTAAGAATAGCCACGTCCCTGCAAGGCAGGGAAGCGGGATTCTCCTGAAAAGCCCCGGTATGCGGCGTTTCGTACAGGAGAACCGTAAATGTATACCTGGATGCCTTTTTGCTTCGCGAAGGCATTGAGACTTTAGAAGCTAAGTAGTGTGTGGCGGTTTCCGGCCTTGCACACTAACGAAAAACCAAGCGGAGACTAAGCGTGTAGAAAGCTCTTTGGTTGCCTGTTTGGACCCGGGTTCGATTCCCGGCGATTCCACATTATATAACCGATTAGTTATTGATTATCAGTAGCTAATCGGTTTTTATATTTTGGTTTTCCCGAAATATTCCCGAATAAGATAAAAACTACAATTTTTTTTCTGCCTTGATATTCCACATCCTCACCACCTCGTATCGCAG
>NZ_NOXV01000212.1 GCF_002251835.1 Flavobacterium cyanobacteriorum | reverse complement strand
CAAATAAAAAACCGTCTCAAAATTTAAGTATTGAGACGGCTTCTTTTCTTTTATAAAGCACATTATTTACGGGCAGAAAAATACACGCCAACCAGTATAACAGCGGCACCAAACCCCTGCGCAAGGGTAAGCGATTCGCCGTCAATAAGCCCCCAGCCAAATGCAACAACAGGTATAAGGTATGTAACTGATGAGGCAAACACAGGCGAAGACATCTGGATAAGCCTGAAGAAAAGAATATTGGCTATGCCTGTACCCACCACTCCCAATACCATTACATACGTTGCTGAAAGTATAACGCCGGGCTGAGTGGCTACATTGGCAAATCCTGAAATCAGCAGTATTATTACCGCCGGCACAATCATTACTGCAAAATTTCCTGTACTGATAGCAATAGGCGACAGGCCTGAGAGGTACTTTTTTACCAGGTTTACATTTATTGCATAACAGCCTGAAGCAATTATTACAAATAAAGTGTAAAAGTAATTTTCCCCGTTGCCGGTACTGGCCCCGCTATAGATGAGCAGTACACAACCGGCAAGCCCTATAAGCACGCCCAGCAGTTGCCTTCGCGTAAAACCAAGGCCAAAAACCAATGCCCCGAGGAGCAGCGTATTTAAGGGCGTAAGTGAGTTAAGTATAGCGCTTATGGAACTGCTGATACCTAACTGGGCTGTAGAAAAAAGGTACACCGGCAAGAAAGTGCCAAATAGTGCTGTAAGGGATATATACTTCCATTGCCGGCGTGGTATGGAAGGCAATGTCCTGAAGCCAATTACAAGGAGGAAAAGGGCGCAGAAAATTATACGCAGGGAACCCAGCTGGAATGGGTTTAACCCTACAAGGCCCCTTTTTATAAGGATAAAGGAACTACCCCAGATCAATGCCAGCGCCAGGAGCAGGTACCACTTAAGATGTCGGGATTGCATCATGTAATTTTTATGCAAAAATGGCTATTATAATTAGATGCCAACGGCTTTTTTATATAAATTTGTAATCTCTTTGAACAGAGGGTTGTATAACAATAATTTATCAAAAAATGAAAATAGTAAAATCAATCAGCACGCTTGTACTGGCTTCAGTGCTTTTCACAGGCTGTAAGGACACATCAAAAGACGGTAATATTGAAACCAACGGCAAAGCCGCTAATGACAGCACCCCGGCTAAAGTAACAGCAGCCAACCTTGAAACCACTTCTTTTAAGATTGACGGCATGACCTGCCCAACAGGGTGTGCTGCTACAATAGAAAAAAAGCTGGCCGGAATGGACGGAGTACAGGATGCTAAAGTAGATTTTGAAAAAAAGACGGCAACAATTTCATTTGACGCCGAAAAGCAAACACCTGAAAAATTTGTTGAAACCGTAGAAGGGCTGGCGAATGGCGCTTATAAAGTTTCAGATGTTAAATCATCAGGAGACAAAGCTTTTTATAGTGTAGACCAGGAAAAAGAAAAGAAAAAAGAAACTAAGAAAACCGCTAAGAAAAAAGAGTCGAAAAGCGGATGCAGCACCGATAAAAAAGGCGGATGCTGTGCCGCTGATGCTAAAAAATCATGCGGGCATGATGCCAAAGCAGGACATATGTAATTGTTACACAATAATTATAAAAATAGGCAGCTAAAGCTGCCTTTTTTATTAGGGATTACCAGCTCAGCACCTACTTCCAGTTAAGGGTCTCCATGATATTCTGCATATCATTCTTGATATAACTTGCCGCCGGCATTATAGAGTCAAAATTTGGCTTTGCATAAAAATAAACCGACCCAGTAAGGAAATGCCGTGTACTGTCGGTTACATAAAACTGTGCATTGGTAGCTGCGTTGCCACCTACCTGGTAAAACATGCCATACACCCTTTTCAGCGGATTGATATACCGTTGTTCCTGTATGCCATCAGCTTTTATAACATGCTTGTAAGTAAGGTTTTGGGCATCGCGCAACAGCGAGTCAAGATTACGGGCCGTTATTGGTTTGTAATTAATATAAATGGTAGCCTTCATTTTAGGATATTCAATAGTTATATTGCATGTTCCCTTATCTTTTGTTTGTGAAAGTGTATTCACGGCAAAGCTATACGGACAGTTACTGCTTTCATAGAGCGAATATTTTGCTTCCGGATAATCAAGCCTAAGGTAGGCTTTAGGTTTCGGTAGCGGGTCATCACCACAGGCGGCAGCGGCCACACATAGTAACGCGGCATAACTGTAAGCGGCAATTGATTTTATTATTTTCATATATATTTAAGTGTAACCTTTATCTGGCGGATCCTGCGTTTATCTACAGATTCCACGGTAAATATATTGCCTTTAAATTTAATTTTTTGTCCTTTCTTCGGGAAATTCCCGGAGAGTTCCAGCAAAAAGCCGGCAAGGGTTTCGGCTTCGCCTTTCGCTTCTTCAAAATCATCTTCCTCACAACCTGTTATCCTGCAAAAATCTTTAATGTTTATTTTGCCGTCAAATAAAAAGTTGTGCTCATCTATACGTGAATAGATAATATCTTCATCATCAAATTCATCACTTATTTCCCCAACTATCTCTTCAAGAATATCTTCAAGGGATATGAGGCCTGATGTACCCCCGTATTCATCAACCACTATAGCCATGTGGTTCTTCATCCCCTGGAACTCCCTCAGCAGGTTATCGAGTTTTTTATTTTCAGGGACAAAAAACGGCTCCCGCAGTATGGATTGCCAGTGGAAATCTTCATCCTCAATATGCGGTATAAGGTCTTTTATGAACAGAACGCCCATAACATGGTCAATATTGCCTTTATACACAGGTATACGTGAAAAGCCTTTTTCTATTATTCTGGGCAGTATATCTTTATATTGCTCTTCACTATCAATTGCAAAAATATCTATCCGCGGGCACATTATCTGTTTCACTTCGGTGTTTCCAAATGTTACTATCCCTTCCAGTATCTTTTGTTCTTCATCAGTAGCATCACCATAATCGGTCAGCTCAAGGGCCTGCGAAAGCTGGTCAACCGAAAATCCCGGACGGTGGGCGCCAAACCTTTTATGCAGGGCAACGGTTATTTCGCGCATAGGTATGCTAAGCGGCGAAAGAAGGATGTTGAGCACGTGCAGCGGATATGCCGACCTTTTGGAAAAGCGCACCACGTTGCGGCCTGCATAAACTTTAGGCATTACTTCGCCAAAAAGCAAAATAAAAAATGTTATTACAGCCAGCTGCAGGAAAAACATAAATGCAGGCGATATACCAGGCGGGAAGAGTGGTCCGCTGAACCTGAAGAACAGTAATATAAGCGCTATGTTAGCAAGCGTGTTGGTTATTACTATAGTAGCAAGCAGCTTTTTTGGCTTTTCGAGCATAGCCGACAGCAGCTTACCTTTGTCAGGGTTTTTATTGCTTATCTTTTCCATATCTTCGGCTGACAGCGAAAAAACAGCAACCTCAGTACCCGATATAAATGCAGAACACAGCAGAAGGACTACCATGCCCAAAAGGCTAAGAAGGATATCCGGACAGGTAAAGGTTAAACTCGAGGGATCAGGATCCAAAGCTTTGGCAATTAGTTAAACAATCAAAACGGGAGGTCGTCATGCGCTTCCAGGTTTTGTATATCATAATTCTGTGCCTTTACAGGTTCTGAAGCCATGCCCGGCACAACAGCCTTTGCAGCGCCATCCATTTCTTTTTTGGTGGTAAGGAATGTAAATTCGGTTACCTGTATTTCGGTAGTATATTTGGTTGTACCGTCTTCTGCCTGCCACTGGCGCGACTTTATACGGCCCTCAACATAAATCTTATCTCCTTTGCTAAGGTATTTTTCACAAATTTCGGCAGCTTTATTACGCACCACGAGGTTATGCCATTCCGTTGACGTTATTTTCTCGTTTGTTTGCCTGTTGATGTAAACCTCATTAGTAGCAAGGGGAAAGCGCCCGATACAGTTCCCGCCTTCAAAATAGTGCATCTTTATATCATCGCCCAAATGCCCTATAAGCATAACTTTGTTTAACGTTCCATTCATGGCTGAAGTGATTTACCCAAATGTACAAAATTTAGGTTGATCCCCAATATTTCTCAATAAAATTGTAGATCACAACCGGGAAGGGATAGCTTTTAAGGACATTGGGGTCAAGTGTCCCGGGCACTTCACTACGGGTAAACACTTCCCAAAAGCGGATATGCAGGTGCTGGTGCGAAAGTTTATGCACTACAGGAACCTCATTAAGCAACTTTACATCCGTTATGCCATAATCGCCATACAGGCTGTTTATAAAGGCCTGCACATCTTCATTATCCGTACCCTGCTCCGCTTCCAGCAACGGAAACTCATACAGGTTATGCCATATCCCTTTTCCGGAACGTTTATTGATGATACTCCTCCCCTTTACATCTTTAACAATAATATAGTTAAAGTACCTGTTAATCACTTTTGTTTTTTTCAGCTTTACCGGCAGGGCATTTACACGCCCTGTAAGGAACGCAGCACACTCTGCATTAAAAATACACACTGTACAATCGGGATTTTTAGGCACACACTGCAATGCGCCGAATTCCATCATGGCCTGGTTAAAGGCTGATGCTTGGGCTTTCGGCAACAGCGATGCCGCCAGTTCTGTAAACTGTTTTTTAGCCCCTGATGACGAAATATCTGTTTCAATACCAAAATACCTTGCCAGCACCCGGTACACATTGCCGTCAACCACGGGCACAGGCTCACCGTAAGCTATAGAGGCTATGGCTGCAGCAGTATACTCGCCCACGCCTTTCAGTTTCAGCAGGCCGTTGTAATCGGGCGGGAACTTCCCTTCCAGTTCGTAAGCAATATATTTTGCAGTAGCATGCAGGTTGCGCGCCCTTGAATAGTACCCCAGTCCCTGCCATAGCTTCAGCACCTGCTCTTCAGGGGCAGCGGCCAGGCCATGCACTGTAGGAAACGCCTGCATAAACTTCTGAAAATAAGGCAGCCCCTGCGCCACACGCGTTTGCTGGAGCATGATTTCAGATAGCCATATAGGGTATGGGTCGGTGGTTTTACGCCAGGGCAGGTTGCGCCTGTTTTGTAAATACCATTGGATTAAATACTTAGAAAAACTCATATTTTACTGTAACGCCGCAAAAATATTAGTTTATGTTATTAAAATTTAATGCGTTAACGTTGAATTATTGTTTTTTTAATTCATATATTTGCACACTCAAAAAAATACACACAATCATAAATTAAGAAGAAAATGACGAAAGCAGACATCGTAGCAAAAATCTCAGAGAAACTTGGTCTTGAAAAAGGAGATGTACAGGCAACAGTTGAGTCTTTTATGGAAGAAGTTAAAAACTCTCTTGAAACCGGTGATAATGTTTATCTAAGGGGATTTGGAAGTTTTATTATCAAAACACGCGCTGAAAAAACAGGCAGAAATATTTCTAAAAACACTACTATCAAGATCCCTGCTCACAATATCCCGGCATTTAAGCCTGCCAAAATATTTGTTGACGGTGTGAAATCAAATACTGAAGCCAAAGTAAACTAATTTATTAACCACCCTAACACCCTTAGATCAATATGCCAAGTGGTAAAAAAAGAAAAAGACATAAGGTAGCTACTCACAAACGTAAAAAGAGAGCGAGAGCTAACCGCCACAAAAAGAAAAAGTAGTGCAAACTACTTTTTTCTTTTTTCATTATTAAGTTCATTGAAAACGGATCTCAGATTTTAGATTTCAGATTTCAGACTGGCACAGGCCCACTGAACACTGTAAACTGAATACTGACTTCCTCCGGGTACAACAATACCTGTAACTAAATTGTTTAATCCATCTGTACTTTGGTTGACAGTTGACAGTTGACAGTTGCCGGAAGCATCCGACAACCAGCAACCAACAACCAACAACTGATTACGGATAAAAATGTACAGTGTGAACAAAGAATTAATTATTCGATCTGGTTCTGACGCCGTAGATTTTGCCTTATTAAAAGATGGAAAACTAATTGAATTGCACAAGGAACAGGAAGACAAAAGCCAATTCCAGGTGGGCGATATCTTTATTGCAAAGATCCGCAAACCCGTGGCAGGCCTTAACGCCGCGTTTGTTAACGTAGGTTTTGAGAAAGATGCATTTTTGCATTATCATGACCTGGGCCCAAACCTTCCTTCCCTGCTGAAATTCTTAAAACTTGTAAGCGCAGGTAAAATAAAAGATTATTCACTAAAAAACTTCCAGTTCGAGAAAGAAATTGACAAAGACGGCGCCATAACCGATGTGCTTAGCGCCAACCAGTCGGTTCTCGTACAGGTAGTTAAAGAACCCATATCAACCAAAGGGCCGCGTATAAGCTCTGAGCTTTCGCTGGCAGGCCGGTATGTGGTTTTAGTGCCTTTTTCTGACAGGATATCTATTTCGCAAAAAATAGAATCCAAAGAAGAGAAAGACCGCCTTAAACGCCTGGTGCAGTCCATCAGGCCGAAAGGGTTCGGGGTAATAGTGCGTACCGTAGCCGAGGGCAAAAAAGTAGCCGAGCTGGACAAAGACCTCAGCAACCTTATGGACCGCTGGACAGCAATGTGCAAACGCATCCCTACGGCGCATCATCCGTCAAAAGTACTGGGCGAGGTTAACAAGGCCTCATCTATACTTCGCGATGTTTTTAACGATACCTTTACCGGTATCTATGTAGATGATGAAGACCTCTATTACCAGACAAAGGACTATCTGCAGGAGATAGCTCCTCAAAAAGCCAGCATTGTTAAGCTGTACCAAAACCGTGAGCTGCCCTTGTTTGAAAAGTTCAGCATTGAAAGGCAGATAAAAACTTCCTTCGGGAAAACGGTTTCCATGAGCAAGGGCGCTTACCTTATTATTGAGCATACCGAAGCCCTGCACGTAATAGACGTGAACAGCGGCAACCGCTCAAACAAGGCCCTTAGCCAGGAAGATACAGCCCTTGAGGTAAACATGATAGCCGCGGCCGAAATTGCAAGGCAGCTGCGCCTCAGGGATATGGGCGGGATAATTGTGGTTGACTTTATAGATATGAGCAACCCTGAAAACCGCAAAAAGCTCTATGACCACCTGAAACAGGAAATGAGCGATGACAAGGCTAAACACAAGATCCTGCCACCGAGTAAGTTTGGGCTGATCCAGATTACACGGCAAAGGGTAAGGCCAGAGGTGAACATTAAAACGCGCGAAGAAAACCCCAATGACAGTAATGGGGAAATAGAAGCGCCAATTTTAGTGGTAGACCGCATAACGGCCGACCTTGAAAGAATTATTAAACACCACAAGAAGATAGTGCTTAATGCACACCCTTTTGTGGCTGCTTACTTAACAAAGGGCTTCCCGTCCATACGCTCTAAATGGTTTTTTGAGCATAAAAAATGGGTAAAAGTAATACCGCGTGACGCTTACACGTATTTAGAATACCGCTTTTATGATAGCAAAGGAAACGCTATCGCGACAGAATAGCAAAAACCGCCTCAATTAGTATTGGGGCGGTTTTTTTGTTTATTTTTAATCCCATCAATTTCTATGCAACCACAAATTAAATACATTGAATTAAAATCAGGCTATAGCGGCAATGGCCCAGCCTGGATAGGCTTAGTGTCTTTTTCAAAGACAGGCAATACTTTGTATTTTAATGATAAGGCTTTTAAAAGCAGTAAGGGTAGTGGTATTTCAGGAAATTATTATGATATAGAAACAGGTGAGGAATACTGGATATCAGGTGTAAAAAAGGATATGACGGACAGGCACTGGGCCGGAGGCGGAACTATAGTTGTTGAAAGAAGGATTTTGGAGGATTATCTTCAACTAGTAGGGAAGGGCGAACTTGACAATAAAAAATATAAAATCACAGATGTAGATACTGCTACGGCAGCCCTTCGTGTAAATGCATCAGAAAATGAAATTATAACTTGCTTTAATGAAAAAAACCTACCTTAAAGGCCGCATTCTTGCTTGCATTATTGATTACACTATTATTTTCGGTTTTATGTGGACCTATCTCATCATGTTTGGCACACTTACCGAAGGAGGCGGTTATAAAGCTGAAGGATTAATTGCTCTCCCAATCCCATTGTTTTGGCTGGTGGCAACCGTAGGCGTAGAACAATTGATGGGCGCAACCATAGGCAACGGTATTGCAGGTTAAAACCTTTGCATGCTGAAAACAGGAACAAGCCAACTTTCTTCCAATCCTTAAAAAGGCATGTATTGGACCCTGTCGATATGTTTCCGTTTGGGCTCATAGCCATAATTACAATTAAAAATACTGACAAGCATCAAAGGCTTGGTGACCTCTGGGCTAAGACAATAGTTGTAAAGAATGACACATTATCAATTCAAGATTCAAAATTTTAACTACCCCTTCCTGTTCTTCATAATCGCTTGGCTATTATCTTCTGCCCAGCCGGCCAGCTGCACCAGCTGCTCCATAAGCCCGTAGCCCAGCGGTGTCAGGGTATATTCAACCCGTGGCGGCACCTCGGCATATACATGGCGCTCCACCAGCCCGTCGGCCTCAAGGTTACGTAGTGTTACCGTGAGCATGCGCTGCGATACATCGCCTATAAGTTTCTTGATTTCATTAAACCGCAGCGTGCCATACCCGCCCAGGGCATAAATGGTTAAAATAGTCCACTTATCGCTTATCCGGGCTATAATATCGCGCACCGGGCACACGCCGTTGCGGGTTTCGTTCGCTTTCCAGAAAAAATTTTGAAATTTTTTTTGCGTGTCAATCGCTGTGTTTTCCATATTAGTTACTCCGGTGTTACCATGTTATGCGGCTGTGCCTTCTTGCACAGGCAATAGTTACTATTTAATTTTGGGTTACCAAAAGTAACTATTAATATTAAAAAAGTAAAATAACATGGGAAAAATTTTAGTTACCGGGGCAACCGGTACCATTGGCAGGCTGGTGGTAAAACATTTACAAAGGCTTAATGCTGCCTACCTTGCCGGCACTCGCAAACCGGAAGGCGAAAATGACGTATATTTTGATTTTAATGACCCTTCATCGTTTGAAAAGGCGACCGAAGGGGCCGACAAAGTTTTTGTGCTGGGCCCGCCGCTGGTACTTGGCCTTGATGCCATTATAACACCATTCCTTGATTTCCTGAAAGGCAGGGGCATCAAACGCATCGTGTACTTTTCTGCTTACCAGGCCGATAAAATGAAGGGGCTGGATTTCCACCCGAAACTGGAACAGAAAGTAAAAGATGACGGCTTTGACTATACCATACTCCGCCCTACATTCTTTGCACAGAATTTTAAAAACTACGAAGGCGACAACATTGCGCAGCGCAACATTATCTTTATGCCGGCCGGCGACGGAAAAGCATCGTTTATTGATGCCGACAATGTAGCCGAAGTAGCCGCACTGGCATTAACTCAGGACGGGCACAGTGGTAAAGCGTATGAACTGACCGGCCCGGTAACAGTATCGTATGATGACGTGGCGGCGCTGCTTTCCGAAATTACCGGACGCACCATCAGCTACCCAAAACCGGGCAATGAAGAGTTTAAGTCGGTACTGGTAAGCTCTGGCGCGCCAGAATTTATTGCCGATTACCTCATAAGTGTCTACGGCACTATTGCCGCGGGAAATGTAGACAGTGTGACTGATGATTATAAAAAAGTAACCGGAAAAGAACCTACACCGATACGCAAGGTGCTGGAGCAGGATTTCGCATAACAAATAAGGGGCAGCCGCCCCTTTATTTTTTACCCTTGCGTTATTTACCTATATTTGGGCAAATTAATCCATCATGAAAAAAATAATACTGTTGCTGCTGCTGGCAGGATGTACCGGCTTTGCGCAAAAAGCAAAAAAAGACAAGGAACTGGAAACGCTTTTCAACCTGATGAAAGGCACCTATAATTCTGAAAAGCAATCAAAGGCCGATGAAGATTATTTCAACATTTCCCTGAAGATGATCCCTATATGGAAAAACAAGGGATACTACCTGTACGTAGAGCAGGCGCTGGCCGATAAGCAGGACAAGCCCTACCGCGTGAGGATATACCACCTGGTGCGCAAGGGCGACCAGTACATCAGTGAAATTTATACCCTCAAAAACGAAAAAGACTGGATAGGCAAAGGCGCTACACCGGAAGCTTTTGATAAGCTTACAGAAGCTGATATAGAACTTAAGCAGGGGTGCGAGGTACTGCTCAAAAAAACCGGCGACAAAACATATGCCGGGGCCACCGGCGATAAAACCTGCCCCAGCGAACTCAGGGGCGCAGCCTATGCCAACTCCACAGTTACCCTCAGCGAAACACAGCTAATCTCCTGGGACCAGGGTTTTGACAAGGATGGCAAGCAGGTGTGGGGTGCGGAAAAAGGTGGCTATGTATTTGACAAGGTAAAGTAAACCTCTAATCCCGGAAAAAAGCATCCTTTAAAACAATAAATCATGAGGCCCTATTCACCTATAGAAATTCTTACGTTCTTTGCCTGTCTGGCTATAGTAATGATTATAAACCTTTTTGTAATCTTTAGAACCGAAAAATCATTACTTGCAATAGTGTGGGCATTACTTGTTGTGTTTCTTCCTGTTTTAGGATCAATACTGTACTTTATTTATTATTTAGCGAGAGGCTCCCGGAAAACAGCTCCCGCAACATACGTCTAATAATACTAGATTATGAACCGCCGCAGCCTGATTGGATCAAGGCGGTTTTTTATTGTATTTAAACCGGCACAGTCCGTATTATTTATCAGGAGCAGCCATCTGCCGCCCTTTTGGCAGCCATGTCCTGCTGTG
>NZ_NOXV01000159.1 GCF_002251835.1 Flavobacterium cyanobacteriorum | reverse complement strand
GGTAACAGTTGCTTGTAGCAGTCCTGTGCCGCTTTTTCTACTTTTTTACCTCTTTATTATTTTTTATTTTGTGCGGCAAAAAAAATCTATCAAACGTTGGGCAATTTATTTTTTATAGTGCTGATAACCTATAACGTAATGATATAATTTATATCAAATAGTAATATTTTATGCGTATAATTTATATTTAAGCAACCCCGAATGACAAATCTCATTTCTATGAACAGGAACAGGCCCGGCTTGAGGGTGGTGGCATCAATTGCCTTTATCATACCTTTATGAGTAAAAAAGTTTGTAAAGAAAACACCTTGGGTTTAACAATTTTAGCCGTTGGTTTTTGTGTGGTGCTGCAAGGGTATCTAAAGAGGCTTTTTACAGTTTTCTGCTGCATAACAATTTAAACTGATATAGTATATCAGTTTACTATTCGGTTTCCCTCTTTAGCTTCTTACACTTAAATTTAGCAAAATTTATAAAGAAATGCAATGCAGGCAAACTCACTTAATCGTGCTATAATGCCGTTCATAACACAAAAACGCCCATTCGTTACTTTGTGTTATATAATTAAATGAGAAAATCTATTTTTGAAATATCTATTGGGCAGCATCAGTGATAAAATTGCAAGTATATGCATCTAAAACAGTACGTATTATTTAAAAAAAAATGACAGGATTAGGTAAAAAACTGAGGGCACTACGGGCCGAAAAAGGGTACACCCAAGAAAAAATTGCACATTTATTAGGTATCACCCAGGCAGCTTACTCTAAGCTGGAAAATAATAAAGGTAAAATTGATTTAGAATTATTAGAAAAACTTATTAGTGTATTCAAGATTGATATTCATGAGTTGCTTGAAAATGACAGCTTCATTGTTAACCAAAAAAATAGCACAGTACAAAATGAATTGATTTCTAATGATTTGTCAGAAAAATTAATTGAGCAATATGAAATCAGGATAATTGAGCTTAAAGAAACTATTGCCATGTTGAAAGAAAAACTTAAACATTAAAAAACCAGGGTGTTTTTAAAAATATTTAAAAAACTTGCCGGTTTTACACCTCGCAGTATTTAAAATTATTTCCACAAAAAAAACTCCCATTACGGGAGTTTATTCAAATTTAATTTTTTTCTTCTTTTTTGGCAGGTTCTTCTTTGCTAGCCTGTGCTTTATATTTTTCGTTAAGCTCTTTGATTAGTTTTTTGGTGATGTCATACCCTTCTCTGGCATACAATACTGTGGCCGCTTCACCGGTGCCGTAGATGTAGTCATATCCGTTCTTTTTGCCGTAATCTTTAATAAACTTGCGCATCTGGCTTACAATCGTATCCCTCTTTACACCAAACTCTTTGTCAAATTCTTCCCGGAAAGTCTCCTGCATGATACCCAGGTCACGCTGCCTTTTTTGCAGCTCCTGCTGCTTAAGCTGCGCCCATTGCATGCCTTTAACACGCGCCTCACTTTCAAAGCTGGCCGCATCAAGCTGTAGTTCTTTGGCCTTTTGCTGTAATTCACGGCTTAGCTCGCCCTCTTTCACTTTAGCTTTGTTGGTAAAATCTTTCATTTCTTCTGATTCTTCCAGAAGCTTGTATGTATCAACATAAGCGGTTTTAAATTCTTTTCCGCCGGCAGCCTGTTCTTTATTGCATGATAATAGTGCCAGAGCAAAACCAAAAAGTAAAAGCGATTTTCTCATCCTGTAGTAAAATTTAAATTTTGTCAAAAGTAATATATATAGCTCCAAAAACAATTTTTCATGAACTTAAATTACCTCATAATCATATGTTATCAATTTTAGACATAACATAGTTAAAAACAATTATAACCGAATTAAAATAAAGCGATTTGCCGGCGTTTTTAAAAGAAGGTATGATCTAACATCTATTAAAAGGTAAAACAGGCTCAAATGACTTCTATTGCGCTTTTCCGGGTTTAAGTATATAAATATGCGAAGAATATTCCCCATTCAGCCTGCCTTTGCTGTTTGAACGTAGCCCGGTAAGAAAACCGGATAAAAAATTCATTGTACCTGTCTTATATTTTTCTGAAAGGAGGCTTACATAAAAGCTGTCGAACTTCATGGGCAGAATTTTCACCAATGAAAAATTTTCCCTCATAAAAAGCTTTTCAATGGCAGTTTTAGAAAAATGCCATAAATGCCTCGGCACATCATAAGCAGCCCAGTATTTGCCATACTTCCCGGCATCATACGATTTAAAATTCGGTACGGCAAGTATGATAACGCCATCAGGTTTGATTATCCGTTTCAAATCTTTTATATGTGCCTCAATATCAGGCACATGCTCTAAAACATGCCACATGGTTACCACATCAGCGTAATGATCAGGCACATCAGCTACCGAATTTTTAAAAGATATGCCTTTAGCAATTGCAATTCCCCGGGCTTTTTCGCTTGGTTCAATGCCTTTGGCAACCCAACCGCTTTTTTCTGCTTCAACGAGAAAATCACCCGTGCCGGCACCTATATCAAGGAGCACGCCTTTAGCAGGATGGTAACGGCCTATGAGTTTTACTTTATCCCGCAGGGCCTTTTGTTTTACAGCATGATAAAGTTTTTCAAACAATGTGCGTTTACTGTCCGTGTGTGATATGTAATCTTCACTCTCGTAATACTTACCAAGTTCAGCGGGTGCGGGCTGCGGATGTGTTTTTAGGAGCTGCAGCTCCTCATCAATAAGAAGTTCAAATTCCTCGCCCGATACTGAATAGTCTTTTACCCTGATATAAACTTTATGTTTAGAAAAATCCATTAGCTATTATAGTATTCGTTCTTTAACTGGCGTAAATACGTTATAATTATGTTTTGGTATAAGGAGCCTTCGGCCAGGCAATCTTCATTGGCCGCGTCGATAACGGATATCCCTATAAAATTTGCTTTTGAGCCTCTTATATTAACTTCGGTCTCAACTTCGGTTACCATGAAAACCGATGTATCAAAATACTTTTGGAGCTCATCATTATCATAAATCATGATTTTGAACTTCTGCCCTTCAATGGTAACCCAGTACTCCACTTCTGTATATTTACCAAGACCGTACTTAAGGGCTGCATACTGGCTGAAAGGTATTTTCGATTGTTTATTTTCAAAAACAAAGGCTGTCAGCCCTTTTTCATTCCCTAAAACTTTTTTACCGTTTGGCAGCAATACGTACTCTTTTATTTCAACAGTATGCCTCGGCGTTATACAGCCCATTGGCAGGGACATTGCTATAAAAAACAGCAAAAACCCTTTAACAGCAAGGATTTTTATATATCGTTTCACGTGGAACATCATTATCTTCCCATATGTATTAATAATATCGACACGTCGCTTGGTGAAACACCGCTGATGCGTGATGCCTGCGAAATAGTAACCGGACGTATCTTTTTCATCTTTTCGCGACCTTCATAAGAAAGGGATTTCACCCTGTCATAATCAAAATTTTCAGGAATCCTTACATCTTCAAGCCGGTTAAGTTTATCGGCATTATTTTTTTCTTTTTCGATATATCCTGAATATTTCACCTGCACTTCTGCCTGCTCCACCACTTCACTGTCCAGATCATGTTCCTCAACATACTCTCTTACCTTCTCAAATTTCAGCATATCATCAAGCTCAATTTGCGGGCGGGAAAATATTTTAAACATTTTTTCAGACTGCGAAATTGTTGCGGTATCTTTTGCTTCAAGAACAGGATTGGCTTCAGCGGAAGTTACACTCGTTTCTTTAAAGAAGTTTACAAACGCTTCACTTTCCTCACGCTTCTTCTCCATCCTTCTCATACGATCCTCTTTAGCAAGGCCGATTTCGTAAGAAAGAGGTGTAAGCCTGAAGTCGGCATTGTCCTGTCTTAACAGCGTGCGGTATTCGGCCCGCGAAGTAAACATCCTGTAAGGCTCCTCAGTACCTTTTGTTATAAGGTCGTCTATAAGCACGCCGATATAGGCTTCATTACGCTTAAGCACAAAAGGCCCCTTTTCCTGAACTTTAAGGTGTGCATTTATACCGGCCATTAATCCCTGGGCGGCCGCTTCCTCATATCCGGTGGTGCCATTAATCTGCCCTGCAAAAAACAACCCTTCTACTAATTTTGTTTCCAGCGTATGTTTCAGCTGTGTTGGCGGGAAATAATCATACTCGATAGCATAACCGGGGCGGAAGAATTTTACATTCTCAAATCCGGCTACAGAACGCAGTGCTTTAAACTGCACATCTTCGGGTAACGATGTAGAGAAACCGTTTACATATACCTCAACGGTATTCCAACCTTCAGGCTCCACATAAATCTGGTGGCGGTCTTTATCGGCAAAACGGTTTATCTTATCTTCTATTGATGGGCAATATCTTGGCCCAAGGCTTTTAATACGGCCATTGAACATAGGTGAACGGTCAAAACCTTCGCGAAGGAGGTTGTGAACTTCTTCGGATGTATAGGTCATCCAGCAGGAGCGCTGCACTTTTAATGGCTGCGTTATATCAGAATAAGAGAATTTACCGGGATTATCATCACCGGGCTGTTCAATCATTTTGGAATAGTCCAGCGAGCGGCCATCTACCCGAGGCGGGGTACCTGTTTTCATACGGCCTGCTTCAAAACCCGCGCGTACCAGATCTTCGGTTATACCATAAGCAGCACTTTCCCCTGCCCTGCCGCCTCCAAATTGTTTCTCTCCAATATGTATCAATCCGTTCAGGAAAGTCCCGTTGGTCAGCACAACCGATTTTGTCTTTATTATTACTCCTAATGATGTGCGTATACCGGCTATTTTTCCCTCTTCAATAAGGAGTCCGGACACCATTTCCTGATAAAAGTCAAGATTTGGCGTAGCCTCAAGCATCAGTCGCCACTCTTCCGCAAAACGCATCCTGTCACTTTGTGCCCGAGGACTCCACATGGCAGGGCCTTTTGATTTGTTGAGCATCCTGAACTGGATTGCAGTTTTATCAGTCACAATCCCTGAATAACCTCCCAGCGCATCAATCTCACGCACTATTTGCCCTTTTGCGATACCGCCCATAGCCGGGTTGCACGACATTTGGGCAATATTTTGCAGGCTCATGGTCACCAGTAGGGTTTTAGAACCCATATTAGCAGCGGCCGCAGCAGCCTCGCTACCCGCATGCCCTGCGCCAACCACTATTACATCATATACTTCGTTAAACATTTTTTATGTGTGTTCCACGTGGAACATTTAATTTCATCATCATTATAAGCTATAGTTGTTCCACGTGGAACATAGCTATTTTTTCATCTTCTTTCTTTCTCATAAGGGCTTCTTCACCCGCTGATTTATCTTTATAACCACAATAATGAAGTATGCCATGAGCCATAACACGCTTCAGTTCTATATCAAAAGGCACATTATATTCTGAGGCATTATCTTTCACTCTTTCTACCGATATAAAAATGTCACCGCTGATTTCATTGCCAACGGTATAGTCAAAACTTATAATGTCAGTCAGCGTATCATGATCGAGATACTGAATGTTTATTTGAAGAAGGTATTCATCATCACAAAAAATGTAATTAACCTCACCCTCTTTTTTACCTTCAGAAGCTATAATTCCAGATACCCAGCCCTGATACTTTGCCTCATCCTGGAGCTCAAAATCAGTCTCGTAATTAAAACTAATCATCCTTTTTAAAGTAGGTTTGCACCTTTTGGTTAAAATTTGGGCGCAAAGGTAAGGTTTGTCGGTTTAATATTTCTACACTATTCAGATATTCTTTTAGTGCCGGCGGAAGCTGGTTGGCTGTGCTGTTAAAGTCTCTTTTGTTTGTCTGCGACTGGCGCTTGTTCTCTTCGCCCTGTTGCTGCATAGCTTTATCCAGTTTTAAAAGCTCGTGTTTCAGGCTGAGCATGCGCTGCATTGTTTCATTTTTAAAACCTTTATTTAAAAGCTGCTTTTCAATATCTTTCATCTGCCTTAATGCATTTTGACCGTTGCCTCCCATACCTTGTTTTTCCAGCGCTTTTTGAAGCTGCTCACGCAATTGTTGCTGCTCCTTATATATCTCCAGAAGTTCACCGGCATCGCCTTCACTACCCTCTCCCTCGTTGCCTTTTTCACCCTGGCTGCCCTTTTCTCCTTTGCTGCCCGGCTTACCCTGACCCTCCTGTTGACCTTTTTCCATTCCTTTCTGCATCTGTTTAGCAAGGCCTTCCTGCTTTTTAATGATATCGGATAACTGTACATCATTACCCTGGCCTTTACCTTTACCTTTACCCTGGCCCGAAGCCTGCATTTGCATTTCCTGCTGCATCTTGTTAAGGGCGTCACTAAGAAAATCAGCAAGTCTGTTCGATGCCGTGATAGCATACTGCTGGTTGGCTATCCCTCTCGGAAGCATATTTTCAGCCAGGTCAGCCAACGCTTTATCTATAGAATAATGCACATTGCCGACCTCTTTGGTAATATCTTCCGTAATTTTAGGATTACGCAGTGACAAAGCAAATAAACTGTCATCCACATGCCGGAACTGTTGCTTAAGATCCTGCTGCTTTTTCAGGTAAGTACTGTAGGATGAAGTGCGCCCGGAAGCGTCCCTGAACCTGCCCATAACATCCTCCTGCGAAAAGGAATACGCTAAAAGGTTATCAAGTATCTGGCGCAACATTTTTACATCCTCCTGCATTTGTTCAGCGTCACCTTCCATCATCATCTGCATCATTTTACCACCCATCTTTTTCATTTTCTGTGCCGCTGATTTTTGCTTTGGTTTTGCTTTTTGTGCTTTCTGCCCGGCATCACTATTTTGTTTCTGTAACTCTTCCTGTGCCTTCTGCATATCCTGTTTTATACTTTGCTCTTCCTGCTTATCGGTTGGTATATTCATAGGCTTTTTAAGCTCTTCGTTTTGTTTTTCCAACTCTCTCATTTCTTCCTGAAGCTTGTCAAACTCTTTATTGATATCTTCCTGCTTTTGTGCATTATTATCCTTGCTTTCCGCCAGATTATCCTGCTTCTCACCAAGCTTATTGAGTTTATCAGCAATCTGTTCCGCTTTTTTTTCAACATAAAAACGCTTGGTCAGTTCTACCAGCTGCTCAAGGTTTTTAGTCTGGTTCCTGGCATTTTGTTTAAACTTATCTATTTTGTCGAACAGTTCTTCCTCCTTAAGTTTATTTGTGAGTTCCTTAAGCTCATCCAGTAACTTCTGGTTTTTTTCAGCGTCTTTTTCATTTTTTTCAAGGCGCTTCATCAACTCATCCTTAAATTCATCTTTCTTGTCAGGATTGAACTGCTCAAGGTTTTCCTGTAATTTCTTAGAGAATTCTTTCATCATTTCATCCTGTTGCTTTTGCCTGTTTATAAAGTCCTGCACCTTTTTTTGGTCCTTAAAGTCCATCTGGTTCTTCTCGCGCCCCATTTTCTGTAGCTTATCCAGTTCGCTAAGCTGCTTATCCTGGTTCCTGATAGATTTTTCCAGGCTGTTGATGTTGCTGTTCTGTTCCTGCAGCACCTTCTCCTGCTGCTCATCCTGTGTCAGCTCCCTGTGAGAGAATACTGATGATTTAGAACTCTTGTAGTTATGTACGGCATCATTATCAAACACTTCAAAATAATACTCATAAGAAATGCCCTCAGTAAGTTTTAGCCCGTCTGGGAAAGTGTAGTAGAACCTGTCCACAGTTTCCCGCCTTATGGGAAGGTTAGCACGCTTTGCAGCATTAGGGTTGTCTTTAGGATAATAAACCACCTGTAGCTTTGTAAGCCCGTAATCATCAGATACTTCACCTAAAACAACCTGCTTCTTCAGCTTAAGGCTGTCAGGCGCAGATGAAACCCCGATGGTGGGGTACTGATCCTTAATAGTACTAATCTGGTATTGGAGTTTTTCATGGTGTTTAACTTTAGTATTAGATGTAAATACTTGATAATCTGTATTATGCATGATAGTTTTAGATAGCCGGAAGCCGTCATCACCTTTTTGGAACGCTACCGTACTTCCTGCGCCTGCCCAATCTATTGCAGTTGTTGCCAGTGCCTCTACCCTCCATGTAACACGTGTACCTTCGGGCACAACAGCGTTGCCTGTACCACGCACAACTTCCGCTTTCTTGCCAAGGTAACCGGGAAAGTTAAGCACCATCTCAAAGTTAGCAATAGTAGGCACGGCTACTACCGCAAGCTCAAAGGGCCTCGAAGTAAATTCATTAGCCTTTAGCCGGAACTCAATATTTTTTGAGGGCTCTTCAAACCTGTACTGAAACACGCCCGGCTTTACCGACTCAAGGTAGTAGTTCTCATCCCCTATGGCAATCATGGCATTTTCAGGAATTATCCTTCCCCGTGTTTCCACCTGTAGCAGAAAATCTGTACCCTGCCTCGCTGTAAGTGAGTTGTTTAGTATCCTGAACTCAAAAGGCGCCGGCGGTGCATAATGCTTCCTGTAGTTAACCACCCTGGTAAAGCTTTGGGTAATAATAGAAGAATTACTTACCATAAAGAATAACAGCAACAAAAGGGGTACAGCTGCATAAGGAATATACCTGATGTTCTTCTTGAAATTAACCGCATTGGTAAACGGTATGGGCTGCAACGTATTTGCTTTTTGCTCGATAGACGCTGCCAAAAGCTCTGACTGTTGTGACTGGCCGGACAGCTGCAGGAAATTGGTCAGCTTATCGCTTATCTCGCTAAAATGGTTTCCAATGATTTTTGATGCCTGGGTATAATCAATACCTTTCTGTAATTTAAAAAGCTTAAATAAGGGGAAAAGTATAAACCGCAACAGCAGGAAAGCCTCAACGCCAATAAACAACCAGAATAGCAGGGTCCTCCCACCTTCCGGCAGCCAGAGAAAATATTCAACCAGCAGGGTAAAAATAAAGTACATAAGCCCAAGCCCTGTAAAAAAGATGCTGCCACGCAATAATTCGTTGGTATAGTACTTTTTTATAAAACCCTCGAGTTTGCTATATATAATGTTTTTTGTTTCCAAAATGATGATGATTGTTAATAACCGATAAAATTACAAATTCTATTGATAGGATAAACGTAAAAATTAACCACTAAGTGTTGATAACCCACTGTTGCTGTTGACAGCTACGTGAATGCGGTTCAAAATATGATGCTTTGTTTATCTTTGCATCAAAATTTAATTCAATGTCAAGACCAGTTCGCGTGCGTTTTGCACCCAGCCCCACAGGGCCATTGCACATAGGCGGGGTAAGGACCGCCCTTTTTAATTATTTGTTTGCCAAAAAACACGGCGGTATATTTTACCTGAGGATTGAAGATACCGACCAAAACCGTTTTGTACCCGGGGCAGAAGAATACATTATAGAAGCATTGAACTGGTGCGGGATCCCTTTTGACGAAGGTATTGGCAAAGAGGGTAAATATGGCCCTTACCGCCAAAGCGAACGTAAAGCAATTTATAAAGAATATGCCCTGAACCTTGTGCAAAACGGCTGGGCTTACTATGCATTTGATACCGCTGAAGCGCTGGACAAACTTCGCGCCGAAGCCGAAGCCGAAGGTAAAGCGTTTATATACAATCATGCCACACGTGGAACATTAGACAATTCTCTTACTATTTCTGCCGAAGAAACACAAAGAAGGATTGACAGCGGAGAAGAATATGTAATCCGATTTAAGATACCTACTGATGAAACGCTTCATTTAAAAGATATTATCCGTGGGGATATTAAGTTTGAGAGCAACCTGCTGGATGATAAGGTATTGTTTAAAAGCGATGGCATGCCAACGTATCACCTGGCCAACATTGTAGATGACCACCTGATGGAAACAAGCCATGTTATACGCGGTGAAGAATGGCTCCCTTCCCTCCCGCTCCACGTGCTGCTGTACAGGGCATTTGGCTGGGAAGCGCCGGAGTTTGCCCACCTGCCGCTGATATTAAAGCCTGTAGGCAATGGCAAACTGTCTAAGCGCGATGGCGATAAGCTGGGCTTCCCGGTATTCCCGCTGGAGTGGAAAAATGCGGACGGTACAACATCGTCTGGCTACCGCGAAGAAGGCTACCTGCCCGAAGCTGTGGTAAACTTCCTGGCACTATTGGGATGGAACCCCGGTACCGACCAGGAGCTGTTTACGCTTGATGAGCTGGTGCAGCTGTTTGACCTGGAAAGGGTACACAAGGCCGGTGCAAAATTTGACCCAGAAAAGAACAAGTGGTTCAACCACCAGTATTTTACCCGGCAGGATAGTGAGGCACTGGCACACCAGCTGTCGCACGTACTGCTGGAAAAAGGTATTTATAAACCTATTGAGTATATAACTGAAGTTGTAGGGTTGGTAAAGGAACGAGCCACATTTGCAAAAGAGCTTTGGAACCTGAGTGATTATTTCTTTACACCACCAACAACTTACGACGAAAAAGCGGTAAAAAACTGGAAGCAGGAAACAGCAGCGATAATGGAGCAGCTAATTAACCTGCTACAGAACACGCTGGACTTTTCATCTTCCAATCTGGAAACCGTTATAAAGGCCTGGATGGAAGAAAATAATATTGGCATGGGTAAAGTAATGCAGCCGCTGCGTTTGAGCCTTGTAGGGGCTATGAAAGGCCCTCACCTGTTCGACATCATGGCAATGTTAGGTAAGGATGAAACTATAAACCGCATACAAAACGCTATAGTAAAACTATCATGAATAACGAGAAGCCGTCTCACAACTTGAGACGGTTTTTTTACGTTTTTCTTGCA
>NZ_NOXV01000154.1 GCF_002251835.1 Flavobacterium cyanobacteriorum | reverse complement strand
TTTTATTGATTTTTAATCAATTATATTTTTTGTCGTGTACTAAACAACATTTTATAAAAAATGATGATGTAACAACTTTAGGAATGCTAGTATGTGGTGAGGAACCATTTTATTTTTTGGGTTCGAGAGTAGAGGTGAATTGTTATTATGACACAAGTACTGATATTGGTAAGGATAAAAAAATTTTTCGCACTGATGTTATTAACTTAATGGACGAAACCTTCAGATATATTTGGGGGCATATCAAAATTAATAGAACAATTAGAGGAGGGGGAAAAAGCGAACCAGAATATCCAGAGAAACTCATACGAGAGACAATTAATAATGCATTAGCGCATAGAGATTATACAATTGATAATTTTGTCACAGTTACTGTAGAGCCAAATAGATTTATTGAGATTAAAAATCCAGGAAATTTCAAAGAGAAAATTAAATTTATCAATACCGACACAGATATTCCAATACGCCGTCTTGTACCAGGTATTCCTGAAAGTAAAAATCCAAAATTGGCTTCAGTTTTAAAAGTTTATGATAAAATTGAAAGTCAAGGTAGAGGTATGGCCTCTCTAGTTAATGCAGCTCTTGACAATGTAATTGATTTACCAACCTATGAATTAAGAGATAATATAATTAGTTTGAAAATATATACTGGTCAACTAATAGATGACAGTATTGAAACATGGTTAGAAGGTTTTAAACAATATATTGTTACAAAATTAAAAGAAGAAATCACTTTTGATCATAAGGCTGTTCTTGCATATTTCTATAAATCAGAATTAGCAAATAGACAACGATTATTTACAATCCTTCTTACAGAAAGTAATAATCATTTTTCTGTTTTAGATTCTTTGAAAAAGGCTGAACTAATTTTTGAACATGAATCAAGTTCAGAGGAAAATCCAATCTATATTCTTGATAGAATTTTAATGAAAACTGATTATCGAGATGAGCTTATATTTATAATAGGAAATGATTACATACATTTTGACAAAGTAACTAAAGAAATCTTAAATATTGTATATATGTTTACTACATATAACAAACAATCGCTTAAGGCTGCTGATATTACTCCTGAGGTTTATAGAAGAGTATTTGGAAAAAATATTATAGGAAGACAATACGAAACACTTGGTAGAAAGGTAAGGGCAACATGCAATAATTTTGAAAATAAAGGAATTTTAATAAAAGGTTCAAAAAGCGACTATTTCTTTAATCATAATTATAATCAAGAGCAATCACTTTTTAGTAATTAATTCATAATATTGATTTATCGTTAATGCATAAAACAAAAAACCTCCCAATGGGAGGTTGCGTTTTTAATATAGTTGCGGATACTGGTCCGGTTTAGCTTCGTGCATTATGGCATACACCTTTTCGTAAATGTCCTCTGCCGATGGCTTCGAGAAATAATCCCCGTCGGTGCCATACGCAGGGCGGTGTGCTTTGGCCGAGAGCGCTTCCGGCTTGCTGTCCAGGTGCTTGTAGGCATCCTGCACATCAACAACCTGCTGCAGTATATACGCCGATGCGCCACCCGGCACGTCTTCGTCTATAACCAAAAGCCTGTTGGTTTTGGCTACGCTCTTCACAATGTCGTGGTTCACGTCAAACGGCAGCAGCGACTGTACATCAATAATTTCGGCATCAATGCCCACTTCAAGCAGTTCTTTGGCGGCCTGCTCCACAAGGCGCAGGGTAGACCCGTACGATACCAGTGTAATATCAGTACCTTCCTTAACCGTTTCCACCACACCAATAGGGGTTCTAAACTCACCCAGGTTGGCCGGCATTTTTTCCTTAAGGCGGTAACCGTTCAGGTTTTCAATAACAAGGGCAGGCTCATCGGTTTCAAGCAGTGTGTTGTAGAATCCGGCAGCCTTGGTCATGTTTCTTGGAACAAGCACGTGGATGCCGCGTATGGCATTAATGATCATACCCATAGGCGAACCCGAATGCCATATGCCCTCCAGCCTGTGCCCGCGCGTACGGATGATAAGCGGCGCCTTCTGCCTGCCCGCGGTACGGTACTGCAGCGTGGCCAGGTCATCGCTCATTATCTGTATGGCATACAGTAGGTAGTCCAGGTACTGTATCTCGGCAATAGGGCGGAGGCCCCTCATGGCCATACCGATGCCCTGGCCCAAAATGGTAGCCTCACGGATACCGGCATCGCACACGCGGAAATCACCGTACTTTTCCTGCATGCCTTCAAGCCCCTGGTTAACGTCGCCAATACCACCAACGTCCTCACCAAAAACAAGGGTATTTTTATGTTTGCTGAAAATAGCATCAAAATTATCGCGGATTAATACACGGCCGTCAACATCCTCGGCAGTATCATCATACTGCGGAAGCACTTCTGCAACAGAGAACACATTTTTATTGGACTGCGAGAACAGGTGCGAGCTATATTTGGGCTGTATCTTTTCTGTATAACCGGTAATCCAGGCAGCCAGTTCAGCCTTGTTATTCTCCTTTACCACCAGGCGGAGCACTTTACGCGCCACAACCAATAGTTCTTTGCGGATTGGCTCTTTAATGGCGGCCAGGTCGGCAGCATATTTTTCAATAAATACTTTGTTATTGCTTTTTTCCGCAACTGATTTCAGCAGGTTTACAAGCTCGTTGCGTTCCTGCTTTATAGGGCTTGTATAGGCTTCCCATGCCGCTTTTTTACCTTCAAGCACATTTTTGCGTGCCTCAACTTCAATGGCTTCAAGGTCTTCAACAGAGGCAATTTCGTTTTGCAGCATCCAGCGCTTCATTTGCAGGATACAGTCGTACTGGCCTTCCCACTCCAGCCTTTCCGCATTTTTGTAACGCTCATGCGATCCTGATGTAGAGTGGCCCTGTGGCTGTGTAAGCTGGTAAACGTGTATCAGTACCGGTACGTGCTCTTCACGCGCTATGGCTGAGGCTTTTTCGTAAGCGGCAACCAGCTCAGGATAATCCCATCCTTTCACGGTTATTATCTCATATCCTTTGGCATTCTCATCACGCTGGAAACCCTTTAATATCTCTGATATATTTTCTTTCGTTGTCTGGTGGCGGGCGTGAACAGAGATGCCGTAATCGTCATCCCACACGCTTATAACCATAGGTACCTGCAATACGCCTGCCGCATTGATGGTTTCAAAGAATAAACCTTCAGAAGTACTGGCATTGCCTATAGTACCCCAGGCCACCTCATTACCATTTATGGAAAAATTGGTTTTATTTTCTATGCCGGAAACATTCCTGTATATTTTAGAAGCCTGCGCCAGGCCCAGAAGCCTTGGCATCTGCCCGGCAGTAGGGGATATATCGGCACTTGAATTTTTTTGTAGTGTAAGGTTCTTCCAGTTGCCGTTCTCATCAAGGCTGTGGGTGGCAA
This sequence comes from Flavobacterium cyanobacteriorum, assembly GCF_002251835.1. GTDB lineage: Bacteria > Bacteroidota > Bacteroidia > Flavobacteriales > Flavobacteriaceae > Flavobacterium > Flavobacterium cyanobacteriorum. Next base: position 7,287 of record NZ_NOXV01000154.1, on the reverse strand, counting down.
AGTGCCCGCCCATCTGGCGCCCGGCTGACATAGGGTCGTGCTCCAGGTCGCTGTGGCCATAAAGCCCCGCGAAGAACTGCTGTATAGTAAGCTGCCCTATAGCCATCATAAAGGTCTGGTCGCGGTAGTACCCCGAACGGAAATCGCCGTTCTTAAAGGCCTTGGCCATTGCCAGCTGCGGCACTTCCTTGCCATCACCAAAAATACCAAATTTGGCTTTGCCTGTCAGCACTTCCTTACGGCCCAGGAGGCTGCATTCCCTGTTTATTACAGCTATTTTATAATCGTTTAGTACTTCAGCCCTGAAGTCTTCAAAAGAAAGTTCTTTCTTTGTTTGTGTTTCTGTCATAAAACCAATAGTTGTGGAAATACAAATTTAATTAAAAGTATGACATATCATAGTAACCGCAAAAATATTTGATTCCGGTATTGATAATAAATAAGGCATTAGCGCAGTTGATGATGCGGGATTTTCAGTGAACGGGAAATTAAATTGAAGATAATTGATTTTTATGCTGATGATACACCTTTAAAACCACTTCCTTGTGAACAGGTTGATGAGTGTGCCCGGGCTTATGGTTACTACAAAACGTATCTTCTGGCTGTAGTTGCCACCGTCAAGCTCAAAGCCGTTGCTGGAATATACAGGTAAGTACAGTTCAAAATAATCGGGCACAAGGTTCAGGCGGATACCACTGTCATATACAAAGCGGGCATCCCTGTTCCGGTTTTTAAATAAGCCCGCATCGCCATATACCTCTATCCAGTTCCAGATATTGAAGCTGGCATTGACTGTTGTCATCCACTGGTTGGCAAAGCGGGTGTCGAGTATAGATTTAAAGCCTCCCTCCGCCATAACATATTGCTGGCTGAACAGCCCGGTTTCTTCTGAACGTCCATAGAAATTGTAGTCAAACATATAATCTGTGGGCCTGTCAAGCCCAAAGCTGAAAAATTCGGAATCGGTACTCCGGTACATAAAGGCACCGGCAAAGAGGCGTAGGTTTATCTGGCGGTTGTCATTAAACAGCCTGCGGAACTGCACTTCGCCCGAAAGCTTCCCGAAGTTGCCTGCCAGCTGCACGTCTGTATAAAGATTATAATGCCGGGTAATTTCAGTTTCAAATTTGCTGTAGCGAAGGTTAAAAACCGCATAATTCTCGTTTTGCTCGTCGGTGTCTGCAAACACTGACGCTTCCCTGTCAACCATGACATACCGCCCAAGGAGGAATTCTTTCCTGTTCTTCCGGAAATCCTCATCCCTTATCCGCAACTGCACACTGGGCGTAAATTTTACATAGGCGGCATCAGGTGCATAGTGGAATGTTGAGGCCCCTATACCATACCGTATATTGTATAATGTGCCCTCCCTGATGTAATGATTGTAAAGGAAGGAGAAAGAGCCTATAAGGTTGCCGGTTTTGGTTGAATAAGTGGGTTCTATATCGAATATGAAGGGCCTTTCGAGGAGCGACTTGTTATGGAAGCGAAGCCCTGCGGACACACCGTCATAAAGATTAAAAACGAAGCTCGGCACATAGAAAACCTGGTTATATCTGGGGTCTTCAAGGTCCTGGAAAAAGGTGAATTTTAGGGGACGGTTTAATACGCCTCCTAAATTCTTCCAGTTATTACGGGTATTGTATTCAGGTATTTCATTATTATAATTCAGCACAAGCTTTCGCGTATCAAGCCGTGGTATCACAAATGTAGAATCTGATTTTATGTTTTCAAGCCATTTACTGAACACTACATTACCTGATTTGTTGAGCCCGTAAACTGATACGGGCACATTTGTCCCGGTACTGTTTTTTACGGTTACACGTAGTGAATCACCTTCTTTATTTACGCTGCCAAACTTGTAATCAATAAGTTCTCGGGTTTGTACAACAGTATCAAAAAACCAATCTATATTTTTTGGTGTATTGCTCCTTATCAGGTTCCTGAAATCATCCCGGTTAGTAACCCTGCTTTTATTTAATTCAAAAAACTCTTTAACGGATTGCGATACTATACTGCTCCCAAGGTAGCTGTCAAGATAATTAAGGCTTAACCCGGCCCGGTACTTGCCGGCTATCTGTTCGTTGAATTTTATAAATGTATCTTTGGGGTCACCTATAGGCTGGTCAAGATTTTTTCGCGCCATTAGCAGGTAAAGGTAGTTGTACTGCCCGTTAAAGTCTATCCTGAACAAATTGAAACCTTTAAGTATCCACCAGTCACCCAGGTCGCCCATCATGTGCTTGTCAGGATGATATTCCTCAATATACTTCATCATCAGGTAAATCTGTATCCCGTCATATATCCAGCTGTCTTTCCTGGGATCAAGTTTAAGCGTGCTTTTCAGGTAGGTATTAAGGTAGGTTTTTAGGAAACGTATCTCGTAAAGGAATGAATCAGGGAAGGGGCTTATAAATGAAGGGAGCTGGTTTAGCCCATACATAGGGCTCCTGTCATAATCAGCCTGGGTAACAAGTATTTTGCCGTAAGGATGCCTGCCCAGGTTGCTGTCGGTAAAATTTACTATCTGCTCAATCAGAACCGCACGTTGCACTTCTGTAGTCCTGTTATTTTTAATATTGGTATTAACTTCCGCTGTAGCTGTCCTGTAGGTTGCAAAAGTGCTTTTGCCTTTTTCTATTATCAGGTAAAAGTTAGTAAGCCCTTTGCCTGTATAATAATATTCATTCTTACCCTGCGATGATGTTTTGTTTCCCATGTACATATCTGATACAGGAAAGTAGTCCTCCGGCAGTGTCACGAAAAGGTCATAATCAGCCACCGCGTTGGCTATATCATCAAGATTTTCATTACTGTACCTTACAAAGATATTATTTTCAAAACGGGCGGGCGAAAGGTACCAGTCCCTAAGGTTATAATTTCCCTTGTCATCATACCCAAACCGGGTAAAACGGTCTTTGGGCAGCTTCACAGTGTACGTTATAATTATAGTAAACTTTTTGTTTGGATAAACAGGGTTTTTTAACTGTATTTCAATAAGATCAGGATGCCCTTCAGGCCTTTGGAAATTTAGTAACAATCCGTTCTGGTCAACTACAGAGAATATGGTTGTATTACCTCTTTCTTCTTCGGAAGCCAGATGGAAGGCACGTACAAACTCATCTGAAAAACGCCTTGCCAGCGGAGTTTCCTTTCCCGAATAGGCATTGTTCCAGTCATTAAGCACTATTGCATTTATAAGCGTGTCAGACTGGTTGTGGTATACGAGTTCCTGTCTTACCTGTATTTTTTTTGCAGCATCGTCAAGTTTTACGTTCAACTTAATATGGTGTTGCGCAGAGGTAACAGCCATAAAAAGCATCATAACTATAAAAAATAGCCTAGAAATTAGTGTCAACTCCTGTAAATTTTAAATTGCATTTATATTTTGTGGCAGGCAATGCAATATACTATAACTAATTTACAGATGCAAAATTGTGCCGGAGGTTGCTTAAAAAAATAAAGCTGCCATGAGGCAGCTTCATTTTAAAAGTTGGGGCTGAGCTGGTACTTCTTGTAGAAGTTATCAATCACTTCCAGTACTTCGTCTTCCGTATCAACCATTTTTATAAGGTTAAGGTCTTCCGGGTTGGCGTTGGCGTATTTTTCTACAATTACCGCTTTTATCCAGTCCATAAGCCCCGCCCAAAATTCACGGCCTACCAAGATAATGGGGAACTTGGCAATCTTCTTGGTCTGTATAAGGGTTATAGCCTCAAAAAGCTCATCAAGCGTACCGAAACCGCCGGGCATAACCACAAAACCCTGTGAATATTTTACAAACATTACTTTCCGCACAAAGAAGTAATCAAAGTTCAGGTTTTTATCACTGTCAATATAAGGGTTAAAATGCTGTTCAAAAGGAAGCTCGATATTAAGGCCAACCGAAGGCCCGCCACCGGCACTGGCGCCTTTATTCCCGGCTTCCATAATGCCGGGGCCGCCGCCTGTGATAACGCCGTAACCTGCCTGAGCTATTTTCTCGGCAATTTTCTCTGCCAGGAGATAATATTTATCACCGGGTTTGGTACGTGCGGAACCAAATATAGAGACACTGGGGCCAATACGTGCCATGGTTTCAAATCCGTTCACAAATTCTGCCATCACTTTAAATATAGCCCACGAGTCATTGCTGCGTATCTCGTTCCATGTTTTTTGCTTCAGGCGTTCATGAATCCTTTCATCCTCATTCTCGTATGTTTCTTTTGACATATTTCTTTCTTTCTTTTTAAATTTAACAAAACGGCGCCTAAGATAATTCTTTTTTCAGGAATTGTGCCGTATAACTTTTCTTGTTTTTTGCCACTTCTTCGGGTGTGCCCTTAGCAACAACCTGCCCGCCGCCTTTACCTCCTTCATAACCAATATCAATAATGTAATCTGCAAGCTTTATTACATCCATGTTATGTTCAATTATCAATACTGTATTGCCCTTATCTACCAGTTTATTGATAACATCCATCAATACACGGATGTCCTCAAAATGAAGGCCGGTAGTAGGCTCATCTAATATGTAAAAGGTATTGCCTGTATCTTTTTTTGATAGTTCGGAAGCCAGCTTTATACGCTGTGCCTCGCCACCTGATAATGTGGTGCTCTGCTGTCCCAGTGTGATGTAACCCAGGCCTACATCCTGTATCGTCTTTATTTTGCGGTATATTTTAGGGATGTTCTCAAAGAACGGCACTGCCTCATCAACCGTCATGTCAAGGACATCGCTTATCGATTTTCCTTTGTAACGGATTTCTAATGTTTCACGGTTAAAGCGTTTGCCCTGGCAAGTTTCGCACTCTACATATACATCCGGAAGAAAACTCATTTCAATAACACGGAGCCCTGAACCCTCACACGTTTCACAGCGGCCGCCGCTCACGTTAAAGCTGAAGCGGCCGGGCTTGTAGCCGCGTATCATAGCTTCCGGTGTTTGTGTGAACAGCGTGCGTATCTCTCCGAAAACTTCAGTGTAGGTGGCAGGGTTGGAGCGGGGCGTGCGCCCTATAGGCGACTGGTCAATATCTATAACCTTGTCAATATGCTCAAGGCCTTCAATCTTTTTATAAGGAGCTGGTTTTTTTACGGCATTAAAGAAATGCGCATTAAGGATAGGGTAGAGTGTTTCGTTTATTAGTGTTGACTTGCCACTTCCCGATACCCCGGTTACACAAACCATTTTACCCAGCGGGATCTCTATGGAAACGTTTTTAAGGTTATTACCTGTTGCGCCGGTAAGCTTAATGCTTTTGCCATTTCCTTCGCGGCGTTTTTTTGGTATCGCTATTTCGCGCTCACCGTTAAGGTACGAAGCGGTGAGGGTGTGTTCCTGCAACAATTCCTGCGGTGTGCCCTCGCTCACTATCTGCCCTCCGAAACGCCCCGCTGCAGGGCCAATGTCAATTACATAATCAGCGCGTTCTATCATGTCTTTGTCATGCTCTACTACGATAACTGAGTTGCCAATATCACGTAATTGCTCCAGTGATTTTATCAATTTCTCATTATCGCGCTGGTGCAGGCCGATGCTTGGCTCATCCAAAATATAAAGTACGCCAACCAACTGCGAGCCTATCTGTGTAGCCAGCCTGATGCGCTGTGCCTCGCCGCCCGACAGTGTACCCGAGCTGCGGTTTAGCGACAGGTAGTTGAGCCCTACGTCTACCAGGAAGCCTAACCGCGCACGTATCTCTTTTACAATTTCTGCGGCAATGGCTTTTTGCTTTTCGGTCAGGTGGTTTTCGATATCGGCAAACCAGTCGGCAAGGTCTGAGATGTCCATATTGGAAACTTCTGCAATATTAAGCCCGTTCACTTTAAAATAAAGCGACTCTTTTTTCAGCCTTGTCCCGTGGCATACAGGGCATGCTACCTCGTCCATGAACTCCTTGGCCCAGCGCTTTATGGAAGCTGAGCCACTTTCGTCATACTGGTTACGGATGAAAGCTGATATGCCTTCAAAATCTATTTTATATTCCCGGTTAACACCAAGGGTTTTAGAATTGACTGTAAATTTATCCCTGCCGCCGTTCATGATGACATCCATAGCGTCGGCAGGTATTTTTTCTATAGGGTCAGTCAGCTTAAAGCCAAACTTTTCCCCGATAATTTCAAGCTGCTTAAATATCCATGAACTTTTGTATTCGCCAAGTGGTGCAAACCCGCCTTGTTTTATTGTAAGCTTAGGGTTCGGGATTATTTTGCGCATGTTGATTTCATTCACTATGCCAAGCCCGTTGCAGTGGTCGCACGCGCCTTTAGGTGAATTGAAAGAGAAATTATTAGGCTCAGGATTAGGGTAGGAGATACCCGATGACGGACACATAAGGTTACGGCTGTAGTAGCGGGCCTCCTGTGTTTCCTGTTCTATCACCATCATAACATCACCACCGTGGTACATAGCAGTGCGTATACTGTCGGCAAGCCGCTTTTCTGTGTCTTCAGATGCATCAACAGCCAGGCGGTCTATAACCGTTTCTATATCATGCACTTTATAGCGGTCCAGCTTCATGCCGCTTTCAATGTCACGAATCTCGCCGTCAACACGCACTTTCAGGAATCCCTGTTTACTTATCTGTTCAAATAGTTCACGGTAATGTCCTTTACGTGAACGTATTATAGGGGCCAGTATCGTGATTCGCCTACCGTTGAATTTTTCCATAATAAGCTCACGTATCTGGTCATCACTGTAGCTTACCATCTTTTCACCTGTCATGTAGCTGTAAGCATCGGCAGCACGTGAATATAAGAGCCGCAGGAAGTCGTAAATTTCAGTAATAGTGCCTACGGTAGAGCGTGGGCTTTTGCTGGTGGTTTTCTGCTCTATGGCAATAACAGGCGAGAGGCCGTCAATTTTATCCACATCAGGCCTTTCAAGTCCGCCCAGGAACTGGCGGGCATAAGCAGAAAAAGTTTCAATGTAGCGGCGTTGCCCTTCGGCATAAATGGTATCAAAGGCCAAGGATGATTTTCCGGAACCCGATAAGCCGGTGATAACCACAAGCTTTTCGCGGGGAATAGTAACATCAATATTTTTAAGGTTGTGAGCGCGTGCGCCCAGTACTTCAATCGTTTCTTCGGTATCTGTCATAGCATTTTGTACAAAACGCAAAGGTACTGAAATTTGAAACGATTTTCATACAACCACATGGCCTGTAAAAAAACAAAGTTTTAAACTGATTCACAGGCTGTTATACATAATAAGCAGCAGCAACCGAAAGGCATTTTTGGAGTGACAGTACCTGCTGTGCGCTATATCTCCCCGCCGCAAAAGCAGGCGGCGGGGAGGATGCCGCT
>NZ_NOXV01000200.1 GCF_002251835.1 Flavobacterium cyanobacteriorum | reverse complement strand
TCCTGTTCTTTGCGTAAGCGTTTGCTTGTATCGCCCTGCCTTTTAAGAGACAGGAGCTGTTCCCATTGCATCATCTTGTTTTGTTTCAGGTTTAAAGTTTCAGGTTCTGAAACTTTAGGCTATTTACTTTGGCTTGTGCCTATTTTAAAACTTTTTTTTATCAGCCGCTACGAACTCTTTAGACTTCTTTGGGTATCTTTCATAGCTCTTGTCGCTTGGATTCTCTATAACCGATTTAATGTTTATCTTGTCTCCTATTTTAAATCCTGACATCACCTGCTTATAGTCAAGCAGGTATTCTCCACAAAAAAAGTTTCCTTGTTCGTCCTGCCCGATTATGCCTGTGTAAATGTACTCTTTATCTTTTGACATTATTCGCTTGTGTTACCCAGTTCTTCAAATGAATCGTGAAGCTGTAGGCCTGCCTCAAATCGTTTTATAATAACCACCGCTGTTCCTGTAAACCTGTCATGCCAGCCTGTTCCGTCTCCGCCAAAAAATGAAAATGCTTCGAATGGTATCAGCCTGCACAGTGAGCGTTTGAGTATAGTTTGAGCAGTTGGTTTTTCACCAGTATCAGCCATTACTACTTTTGTTCCTGTTATCAGCTTACCCAGCGTCCTGGCAGATGTTGTTTCGAAAATTCCGAAATAAAGCAATATAACGCAAAAAGCTATCGAGTAGCTTTCTAAAGGAGTTACCTGTTGCATCCATGTTATTACTCCCTCTAGTTTAAAAACGACAGCTATAAAGGCAGCTATTACAGCAAGAATAAGTATAACAATATATACAGCTATTACATCAATTATATAATTTAAAAAGCGTCTGCCTTTTTCAGCAAGCATATCATTAGTTACCTGAAAAGAAGCCGGGATTTGTTTAATTTGAGCCATCTTGTAGTGAATAATAAAATAAGGAGCGTGTTGCTCCTTATTTGTTTTTGTGTTTGTTATTTAAGAACCGCACATTTCGCAGTCGTCAGGCTCGGCATTGCGCGAACGCTCTATCATAGCCTGGAATTCAGATACCGACATGGCCGGGGCTTCTGCCTGTACCTCAACCGCTGCAACCGCTTTAACGGGTTCGGCTTTTTTATCGTTGTTAAGGGTGAATTTAATAGCATCAACCGCGCTTTTGGTCCTCAGGTAGTACATACCTGTTTTCAGGCCGCTTTGCCATGCGTAGAAGTGCATTGATGTAAGCTTGGCAAACGTGGCGCCCTCCATGAACAGGTTGAGCGACTGGCTCTGGTCAATAAAATAACCCCTTTGGCGCGACATATCAATAATGTCTTTCATACTCATTTCCCACACCGTCCTGTAAAGCTCCTTGATGTCCTGGGGGATGATATCGATACTCTGTATCGAGCCGTTGTTCCTCATGATCTCCTGTTTCAGGTCTTCGTTCCACAGGCCAAGGCGCACAAGGTCTTCCAGCAGGTGCTTGTTCACTACGATAAACTCGCCCGAAAGTACCCTCCTGGTGTAGATATTTGACGTATAAGGCTCAAAGGCTTCGTTGTTGCCCAGTATCTGCGATGTAGAAGCGGTAGGCATAGGCGCCATAAGCAGTGAGTTGCGCACACCGTGTTCCATAACTTCCCTGCGAAGCGATGTCCAGTCCCAGCGGCCGCTCAGGTCTTCATCTTTCAGTCCCCAAAGGTTGTACTGGAACTCACCCTGAGATATCGGCGAACCTTTAAATGTAGAGTATGGCCCTTCTTCCTTAGCCATTTCCATAGATGCGGTAACGGCAGCAAAATACATGGTTTCAAATATCTCCTGGTTCAGCTTTTTGGCCTCATCGCTGGTAAACGGAAGGCGCATAAGGATGAAAGCATCTGCAAGCCCCTGAACACCCAGCCCTACAGGACGGTGGCGCATATTGCTGTTTTCAGCTTCCTTAACAGGGTAATAGTTCCTGTCAATAACCTTGTTAAGGTTACGTGTTACACGCTTGGTTACCTCAAACAGGTATTGGTGGTTGAATGCCCCATTCTCAACAAACATAGGCAGTGAAATAGAGGCCAGGTTACATACGGCAATCTCATCAGCCGACGTATATTCCATTATCTCGGTACACAGGTTGGATGAGCGTATAGTACCCAGGTTCTTCTGGTTTGATTTACGGTTGGCTGCATCTTTGTACAGCATGTATGGTGTCCCGGTCTCAATCTGTGATTCCAGTATCTTCTCCCAAAGCTCGCGGGCCTTGATAGTTTTACGTCCACGGCCTTCGGCTTCGTATTTTTCATACAGCGCCTCAAATTCTTCGCCATACACATCATACAGGCCCGGGCACTCGTTAGGGCACATCAGTGTCCAGTGCGCATCGTCCTGCACACGCTTCATAAACAGGTCGCTGGTCCACATAGCATAAAACAGGTCGCGGGCACGCATTTCCTCTTTACCGTGGTTCTTCTTCAGGTCAAGGAAATCAAAGATGTCAGCATGCCATGTTTCAATGTATATGGCAAAACTTCCCTTACGCTTACCACCGCCCTGGTCTACATAGCGGGCTGTGTCGTTAAATACACGAAGCATGGGCACAATGCCGTTTGAAGTGCCATTTGTACCGCGGATGTAGGAGCCTGTGGCCCTTACATTATGGATAGACAGGCCAATACCACCGGCCGACTGCGATATCATGGCTGTTTGCTTCAGTGTATCGTAGATACCTTCAATACTGTCATCCCTCATAGCCAGGAGGAAGCATGATGACATTTGCGGTTTTGGGGTGCCGGCATTAAAAAGTGTTGGCGTGGCATGGGTAAAATATTTTTTAGACATCAGCTCATAGGTCTCTATGGCCGATTGTATATCATTAAGGTGTATCCCCACCGAAACACGCATAAGCATGTGCTGCGGCCTTTCTACAATTTTACCGTTTATTTTAAGCAGGTAAGAACGCTCCAGCGTTTTGAACCCGAAGTAGTCATAGTTGAAGTCCCTGTTATAAATGATGGTTGAGTCCAGCGCCTCAGCGTTGGCCATAATAGCCTCGTAAACCTCATCAGAAATAAGCGGTGCTTCCTGCCCTGTACGCGGGTTCACGTAGTGGTACATGTCGCTCATGGTTTCGCTGAACGACTTCTTGGTATTTTTATGTAGGTTAGAAACAGCAATACGGGCTGCCAGCTGTGCATAATCAGGGTGTGTTACCGTCATGGAAGCCGCGGTTTCGGCCGCAAGGTTATCAAGCTCTGATGTGCTTACACCATCATATAACCCTTCAATAACGCGCATGGCCACCTTTACCGGATCTACAAGATCATTAAGGCCATAGCACAATTTCCTTACCCTGTCGGTAATTTTATCGAACATTACCGGCTCTTTCCTACCGTCTCTTTTAACTACATACATAAGGCAAAATTTTTAGGTTAACAGGCACACGTGCCTTTACTTGGTTAGTTGGTTTTAATTAAAAATCAGCGTCGAAGCTTATCTTCTGCGCATCGGTATCTTTATTCAGTACGCCGGCCTTCTGGTATTCTGATACCCGTTTCTCAAAGAAGTTGGTCTTGCCCTGCAGCGATATCATATCCATGAAATCAAACGGGTTACCTACATTAAACTGCCTTTCGCAGCCCAGCTCCACAAGCAGCCTGTCGGTTACAAACTCCAGGTACTGCGTCATCAGCGTGGCGTTCATGCCGATAAGGCTTACCGGCAGCGATTCGGTAATGAATTCCCGCTCAATATTTAAGGCGTCAATCAATATCTCTTTAATCCTTTCTTTAGATACTTTGTTTACCAGGTGGTGGTTGTGCAGGTGTACGGCAAAATCACAGTGTACGCCTTCATCGCGGGAAATAAGCTCGTTGCTGAACGTAAGCCCCGGCATCAGGCCGCGTTTCTTCAGCCAGAATATGGAGCAGAACGCACCCGAGAAGAAAATACCCTCAACAGCGGCAAAAGCAATAAGCCTTTCGGCAAATGAGTCAGATTTTATCCACCGCAGCGCCCATTCGGCTTTTTTCATAATCGCAGGAAATACTTCAATAGCGTGGAACAGCTCGTTCTTTTCTGCCTCATCCTTGACATAAGTATCAATAAGGAGGGAGTAGGTTTCGCTGTGGATATTTTCCATCATGATCTGGAATCCGTAAAAGAACTTGGCTTCAGGGTACTGCACCTCATTTACAAAATTCTCAGCAAGGTTTTCATTTACAATACCGTCTGACGCCGCAAAAAAGGCCAGGATGTGCTTTATAAAGTATTTTTCATCATTGCTCAGCTTCGTATTCCAGTCATTTAGGTCCTGGTGAAGGTCTATCTCTTCAGCCGTCCAGAAGCTTGCCTCCATTTTCTTATACCAGTCCCAGATATCATGGTGCTTTATGGGAAAAATTACAAACCTGTTCTTGTTTTCCTGTAATATAGGTTCTGCTACAGACATATCTTTTTGACTTTTATGAAATTAAAATCGTGTTTTGGTGTTGTAAGGCGTGATACAAAGATTGGCATTTGAAACCGAAATTGAAAGCCAAACTTATTCACAATCCAGCAGAGTTTTTAACAACGGATTACCATTGCCTTAACACAGGAGCAAAATCGCAACTTGCTGTAAAACAAATTGTTGCGTGTTACAAATTTAAGAAAAATAAAAGAAAAAATACGGCGGAAAAGCACGTTTTTAAAGGGTTTAGCGCCGCCTTGGCACCGGATTTTGCTTCAGCTCCGCAGCCACCTTTTCCAGCTCGGCATACCAGTCTTCGCCAAAGCGGCGGATGAGGGCTTCCTTCACAAATTTGTACACAGGGACTTCCAGTTCTTTACCAAGTGTGCAGGCATCGCTGCAAATGTCCCAGCGGTCATAATTTACGGCGGCAAATTCGCTGAAATCCTTTACGCGCACCGGGTAGAGGTGGCAGGAAACCGGCTTTTTCCAGCTGATAAGCCCCTGGTTATACGCCTGCTCAATACCGCAAAGCGCCGTTTTCCCGTCAAAAATAACGTAGGCGCAGTCTTTATTATCTATAAGGGGTGTTTCAAGGTCGCCGTCAGTGCCTGTAACCCATGTGCCCTGCGCTTCAATGGCGGCAACACCTTCAGGGCGCAGGAAGGGCTTTATTACCGGGTATACCGCTTCTAACACGCGTGTTTCCTCTTCATTAAGGGGTGCGCCGGCATCACCGCCAATACAGCAGCCTCCTTTGCATGCCGAAAGGTTGCACACAAACTCCTTCTCCAGTATGTCTTCGGACACAATTGTTTTTCCCAGTTGAAACATGTGGCAAAGTTAGGGAAAAATGTTGCCACATAATGTATTTTGGGTGGAGGGTTGCCGCCGGTGCAGAGAAAAAACAGGTGCGGGTGGTTGTTTTCTGCCGGCTGTTGCTACTGGTAAGCACGGCTGTTGCGGGCTAGCCCCGATCGAAGCGGCATCCTCCCCGCTGCCGCGCTTATGGCGGCGGGGAGATATAGCGGAGAGCGGGCTGAGGCGCTTACAAAAAAGCACCTGCGCCGGGGCTCCTGAGGCTAATAAGTGTGGTTACTATTTATATTTATAGTGTATTTTTGCAACATCTTAAACTGTTGTATTATGGGTTTTGACTGGAGGGAGATTTTTACGGTGAGCATGGTGCTGTTTGCTGTTATTGATATTGTGGGCAGCATACCTATCATTGTTGATCTGCGCAATAAACTGGGGCACATTGAGTCTGAAAAGGCATCGGTAGTGGCCTTGGTTATTATGATTGCTTTCCTTTTTGTGGGGGAAGAGATCCTGAAGCTCATAGGGATTGACGCGAACTCGTTTGCGGTGGCGGGTTCGTTTGTGCTTTTTTTCCTGGCTGTCGAAATGATCCTGGGCATACGCCTTTATAAGGAAGACAATCCCAGCACGGCTTCGATTGTACCCATCGCTTTTCCTATAATTGCGGGTGCGGGGACCATGACCACGCTGCTTTCGTTACGGGCAGAATATGAGAAGATAAATATTATTGTTGCCATTGCGATTAATGTAGTTGTTGTATATGCCGTGCTGAAGTCTTCGGCCCGTATTGAGCAGGTATTGGGCGTTAACGGCCTGGGCGTAATACGGAAGGTTTTTGGCGTGGTGCTGCTGGCTATAGCTGTTAAATTATTTGCCGCTAATGTTAAAGAATTGTTTTTATAACTTCGATTTTTTTTAATTTTAACCTCGATTTCAGAGATTTAGTTACAATGAAGATTTTTATTTACACGCTTATCGCGATTGCCGTTGGCCTGATACTATTCAATATAACTTTACTGGATTTTAACAATCTTTTGTCCGGCAACAGTGTTGTTGCCCTCATTGGCATCGTAGCTTCCTTATGCGCGGTATGCATCCTGATAATATTCAGGCTGGCCAAAAACATCGAAGAAAAAACAAGGAACCTGTAAAGCATGTTTGATGTTTTGGTCATAGGCGGAGGCGCGGCCGGTGTGTCGTGCGCGCTTGTATTAGGCTCAGCGTTAAAAAAACCCTATGCTGAAGGTAAAACCGTAGGCATACTCACCCACCAGAAGGCTTCGGCGCTCCAGGACGGCCTTTATAATAATGTGTATGGCATTGCGCCGGGCACATTGGGCAAAGACATTATGGAAAACAGCCTGAAGCACCTGGCTGCAACATATCCTGATGTAAAACAGCTTCCGGGTGAAAAAGCGATTAAAGTAGAAGGCACAGCAGGCCATTATACCGTCATAACAAATAAAGGTTCCTACCACGCCAGAATAGTTGTTGTAGCTGTAGGCTCAGCCGGCACTTTTGGCATTGAAGGGCTTACGGGATATGTTATGCCGCACCAAAAAGCGCTCCCTGAAAAAAACCGGATACAGCTGAGGAATGATGACCACCTGGTTACAGAAGGTATTTATGTTGCGGGTACGCTGGCGGGGCACAGGAGCCAGCTTGCCATTGCGGCAGGCAGCGGTGCGGCCGTGGCAACCGATATTATGACCTTGTGGAATGGCGGCACACAAAGCCAGTACCATGACAGTACAAGGAAAACGTATGCTTTTGCGAAGAGAGGGATCTTATTGTATTAATATTCCCTTCATTGCATACGCTAGTGACACTCCTGAAAAGCCCAGTATTATTTACCTTTTTGCGGTTTTGGCGATAATACGGATTTTATCATATTATCTTCCTTCAGTATCATTTCGTAGTAAGCTTTATCGCTAACCAGCTGGCGGGCAAACTCGGCAGCCAGGTACCGCTTCACTTTATCCCTATGCCTGCCAAGCCTGAATACCAGGCCATTTTTAGCCAGGTACGCATCAAAAGCTTTGTAGTATTTATCCGTTGAAGTTACCTGGTTTTGAATTTGTGCGGCAGTTTTGCCCTCAAAAAGCTTTCTTTCGCTGTCTAGCTGTTCAAACACGAAGTAGCTTACAATGCCCGACTGCATAACCATAAGGACAGCTTCATCGCCATGATGCCCGTCAAGCGGCACAAAAACATCGGGGATGATGCCGCCCCCGCCATATACCGTCCTGCCCTTTACGGTTTTAAATTTAAGCGTATCGGCAATCTTTATGCTGTCAGCAGCATAGAGTTCGCCGCTTTCAAAGCGTTTCTCAAAATCATTAAAATAGGCTTCACCGCCGTTGGCATAGCTGCGCTGTATGGACCTGCCTGAAGGTGTATAATACCTTGCCACAGTAAGCCTTACGGCACTGCCGTCGCCCAGTTTCATCTCGCGCTGCACAAGGCCTTTGCCAAAGCTCCTCCGCCCTACAATAACTCCCCTGTCATTATCCTGTATGGCACCTGCCAGTATCTCGCTGGCCGAGGCGCTGTTCTCGTTGATAAGCACATAAACTTTACCTTCTTCAAATATACCTTCAGCAGTAGCAAAGGTTTTATCTTCCCTGTTCTTTTTATTGCGGGTTTTCACAATAAGCTGGCCATCCCTGAGAAATTCATCGGCAATTTCAACTGCTTTTTCAAGGTAGCCCCCGCCGTTATCGCGAAGGTCTATAATTATTGATGTCGCGCCCGCTTTTTTTAGGCTTTCAAGGGCTATGCGGAATTCATCGGCAGTAGTTTCGGCAAAACGGTTAATTTTTATATAACCCATGGCCTTGTCAGCCATTACAGCAGCGTCAACACTTTTAAGCGGCACTACGTCGCGGGTTACATTCACCTTAAACTGCTTATTGGTGCTCTTGCGGAAAACCGTTAAGGTAAGCTGAGAGCCTTCGGCGCCTTTCAGTTTTGAAAAAAGGGTATCATTGGGCAGCTTGCGGCCGAAAAGTTTATAATTGCCTGCATAAAGTATCCTGTCGCCCGGCTTTATCCCGGCCCTGTCGCTGGGGCCACCCGGTACAGGCTTAATTACGGCAACCGAATCTTTATACATGTAAAAGTTAACCCCTATGCCCACAAAATCGCCTTTCATGCTTTGTTCCACCTCACCCATTTCCGTTTTGGAAATATAAACCGAATGCGGGTCCAGCTTTTCAAGGATGCTGTTTACGGTAAGGTCAACTATGGAATCGGTATCTACCTCGTCTACATACTCGCTTTCAATAAAATCAATAAGCTTGTTGAGCTTGCTTTTGTGGGAAGAGCCCGATATAAGGCCTCGCTGGGGAGCGGGAAAATTAAGGAAACTGCCCATGATAAGCCCTAAGGCAAGGGCCGTGGCGATTATTATGGGTAAATATATTCTTTTCGGTTTCATTTTATTCCAGGTCAGGAATGCAGTCTACCTCTACACCGGCTTTTATAAGAAATTCTATGCCTGAATTATCTTTATAGCCCTCTTTATAAACCACCCTTTTTATGCCGGACTGGTGTATGAGCTTGCTGCAGTCTTTGCAGGGCGACATAGTGATGTAAAGTGTAGCGCCTTCGCATGATTGTGTTGAACGGGCTACTTTTAGTATTGCGTTAGCTTCAGCATGCAGTACGTACCATTTTGTAAGGCCATGCTCATCTTCGCAACAATTTTCAAAACCAGACGGGGTACCATTGTACCCGTCAGATATTATCATCCTGTCTTTTACAATAATTGCGCCAACTTTTTTCCGGGTGCAGTAGGACAGCTGCCCCCACTCACGGGCAATCCGTAAATAAGCTTTATCGTATTTGTTTTGCTTTTTCTCTTTCATTGGCCTGTGCTTGAGTATTATTTAGTGCTGCTCCATATGGGGCTGTAGGCAATCATTGGCACAATTACACCCGAAATAAAGGCAGAAATAACCAATACCCAGTCGCGCCTTGATACCCGGAAAAAATTTTGTATCACCCATGAAAGTATAAGTATGGCAATAACCACAATGATTTGGGCCGCTTCAATGCCCAGCGCAAATTCTAATAACGGCAGCAGCTTGCTTTCATTGCCGGCCATTATCATATTTTTAAAAAAATTTGAAAACCCAAGGCCGTGGATAATGCCAAAAAACAGCGTACCTATGGCCAGCACGCTAATATTTTCTTCTTTGTAAGATTTGCCGGCTTTTGCAAAATTATACAGGGCGGCAAAAAGTATAGTAACCAATATGAGGAATTCAATAATTACAGGTTTAATAGAAATAATGCCATAAACAGACAGGATAAGCGACATGGTGTGCCCGATTGTAAAAAGCGTCAGCAGCAGGAGCAGTATCCGCCATTGCCTGAACGCGTAGGGAACCGTTAATGCCGTAAGGAAGAGCATGTGGTCATATCCATTGATATCGAGCACGTGCCTCAGACCGATATTGAAATATAGCCAGAAATCAGACATGGTTAGTGTTCTCTTAGTTGGGATTGTAAACTTACACTATTTTTGCAAATGATAGGCAGGTCAGGCTGCATATAAGATAATTATCATTAATTTTTTTTTAATTTTATATTACCCAAATATAGAGGTATATTTGCCAATAACTTTTTAACACAGAAAAACATGTCGATATCAGATCTTTTTGACAGCGGTTTTAAGGACAGGAATAAAGGCCATTTTTCGGCCATTGTTCGTGTTGCGATGGAAAATGGCCACATAAGCCCGGAAGAAAAGGCTTTCCTTGATAAACTGGCCATACAGCTTGATATATCACAGGAAGAGTATAGCGAAATCCTTGAGAACCCTTATAAATACCCCATCAACCCGCCGCACCTGCATGTACAGCGCCTTGAACGTTTGTATGACCTGTCAAGGATGGTATATGCCGACCATGTGCTGGGCCCCAAACAAAAAGAGATACTGACGCGTTTTGCACTTGCCCTTGGCTTTACGCCTGGCAATGTAAAATATATTGTTGACAAAGCCCTGTCACTCCTTGTGCTTGGCGTTGAGGGCGATACTTTTGTTTACGAAATGCAGCATATGAATAAATAGATTTAGCCAAAAGGCATAAGCCACAGGCTGACTGCCTATAAATAGAAGCCGTCTCACAACTTGAGACGGTTTTTTTACGTTTTTCT
>NZ_NOXV01000199.1 GCF_002251835.1 Flavobacterium cyanobacteriorum | reverse complement strand
TTTATTGATTTTTAATCAATTATATTTTTTGTCGTGTACTAAACAATATTTTAAAAATCATACTGTAAGTAAATGCTTATTTTTATAAAAATGTAAGATATGGATATTACCTTTATAAATGACCCGAAACTGTGCCTGCTACTTCCGTATATATATGTTGCTTGGGAAGATGATATCATGACGAAAAAAGAATTTGGTACCCTACACAGCTTTATTTCCGGCCAGGAGTGGCTTACAAAAGCTGAAAAAGATTTTTTAAAGCAGAAAATTGACTACGACTCCCCTCCTTCGCGCACTGAAATGTCCCAATGGAAAGAAATGATAAACAGGGCTTTGACAACAAAAAGCCCCAAAACCTTATTTGAACTGGGCTTTAGTGTTGCCAATACAGAAAGGGACGCCATAGACGAGGCCGATTATTTATCGGCAGTCCCTGAATTTGCCGCTATGGAAGCATCCATGGGTATTATGGGAACTCAAGTAATGGCAGGGCTTCCAAATGACCGGGATACTATAACAACACGCTACAGTACTGTAGAAAGTTTCAATATTTCGGAAATGGCAGCATTGCTTGATGGTGAGCAGGGACCTCTTATCAATAGTGTCAGGGAAATTATCGGCAGTAAAGAATTTGAACTGGGAACTACCACCGATACGGCGGCATATCGTGAGCTGGTAATGCACTGGTGCCGACTGCTTGCCGAAAAAGGGCTTGGCGCTTATGCCTATCCCACAGGACATGGGGGAAGGAATGATATCGAAGGCTATTTTGCCATAATGGAAACCCTTAGCTATCATGACTTGAGCCTGGTGATAAAGTTTGGCGTACAGTTTGGCTTATGGGGCATGAGTATTCTTTCCCTTGGCACCGAAAAGCATTACCGGAAGTACCTGAAACAGGTGGGTACATTAGAATTGCCGGGGTGTTTTGCCATGACAGAAACCCATCATGGTTCTAATGTAAAAGGTATTGAAACCACGGCTACATATAACCATGCAGGCCGTACTTTTACTATTTGTACCCCCACTCCCTTCGCACGTAAAGAATATATAGGCAATGCTGCAGTACATGGCGAAATGGCTACTGTTTTTGCCAAACTCATTATTGATGGCCATGACTATGGCGTAAATGCGTTTATAGTACCCATACGTGATAAAAACAAGAATACGCTACCGGGGATAACTATTGAAGATTGTGGGCGGAAAATGGGGCTTAACGGTGTTGACAACGGTATCATTTCATTTACTAATGTAGTTATTCCTTACGAAAATATGCTGGACCGTTTTGCAAACGTAAATGAGCAAGGTGAATTTGAAAGCCCCATCCCCAGTGATAACAGGCGTTTTTTTACCATGCTGGGCACATTGGTAGGCGGACGGATCGGCATACCCCAATCAGCACTTTCCGCGGCAAAAACAGGCCTTGCCATAGCTATACAATATGGTGACAAACGCAGGCAGTTCGGGCCGGAAAATGGCCGGGAAGTACCCGTACTTAACTACCGGATGCACCAGTTGCGGCTGATGCCTTACCTTGCTAAAGCATACGCGCTTCATTTTGGGCTGCAATACCTAACCAAACGTTTCGTGAACAGGAAAGAAGATGACATGCAGGAAATTGAAGCCCTGGCAGCAGGCATGAAAGCTTATACAACGTGGAACACACGCAATACCCTGCAGGAGTGCCGTGAAGCCTGTGGCGGCAAGGGCTATATAACAGAAAACCGCATTGACAGCCTCAAGAATGATACAGAAATTTACACTACTTTTGAAGGGGATAATACCGTACTAATGCAGCTTGTGGCTAAATATTGCCTGAAAGAAGCCAGGAAAGAATTTGGCGAAATGAACGTAAGCACGGTACTGAGTTATTTTCTGGAAAAAGCCAAAACAGGTATCACCGAAAAAAACCCTTTTGCTACACGCAATACAGACGAGGCACATTTAAAAGACCCACAGTTTCACCAGCAGGCATTCCAATACCGTGAAAAAGAACTTACCGCTTCTGCCGCAAGGCGGTTTAAAAAACTGGTCGATAACGGCCTGGATGCCTTCGATGCTGCCAATGTAATGCATCCACACATGCTACAGGTTGCGTATGCTTACCTCGACAGGGTTTTCCTGGAGCAGTTTGCAGAAAAAATCAGTACCTGCGAAAACAAAATTTTACATGAGGTGCTTACCCGTTTATACAACCTGTTTGCCCTCCACAGGCTGGAAGAAAATAAAGGGTGGTACCTGGAGCAGGGATATATGGAAGGCCCAAAAACGAAAGCAATACAGAAAATGGTGAGCCAGCTTTGCTGGGAAATAAGGCAGGATGCCGTACCCCTGACGCACGCATTCCATATACCGAAAAATTGCCTGGCCCCGATTGTTACAACCAGGATAGAAGAGGCTTCATAAAGCCACGTCCCAGCCGAGCAATGGCGAATACCTGAGTTTTCCGTTAATTACTTCCAGAGGGCAGGCAAAGTTGTTGGTGTACAGTGCACCGGTTCCCAGTCCTTGTGGCAAAGGATTGTTTAGCAGGAATGTAAATTGCGCTATGGCATTAAGCCCAATATTGCTTTCCAGGGCAGATGTTATCCACCAGCCAATCCCTAAATCCTCAGCCAGCTGAATCCATCCCAAAGTGCCACGCATACCGCCCACAAGGCTGGGCTTTAGAATGATATATTGTGGCTTTACAGCCTCTAAGAGCGCTGCCCTGGCATCTTTATCAGATATACCTATAAGTTCTTCGTCAAGCGCTATGGGTACCGCAGCGTTTTTGCATAAAGCTGCCATACTGTCATGCTGATTTTTGCTGATAGGTTGTTCTATGCTATGTATTTTAAATTCAGATAATTGGTAAATTTTATCTAAAGCTTCAATTGCAGAAAAAGCTCCATTTGCATCAACCCGTATCTCAATTTCTTTTTCTGTAAAATGTTGACGGATAAACTTCAGTAGCGATAGTTCTTTATTAAAATCTATAGCCCCTATTTTGAGTTTTATACAAGTAAAACCCTGTTGTATTTTCTCCTCAATCTGCTCCTTCATGTAGCCTTCTTCTCCCATCCATACCAGGCCGTTTATGGGTATATCTTCTCTGCCTTCAGTAAAAGGCGAAGGAAATAATTCATATGGATTATCAGCGCCCAGGGATTTGAATGCGGCCTCAACACCAAACTGGATGGAAGGAAAATCCTTTAATAATTCCCATAATGCTTTTTCGCCAAGATGGATGTTGTCACAAACCCATTGGAGCTTTTCTTCATAATCAGGGCGGTCATCACTACTAAGGCCGCGCAGTAGCCCGCATTCCCCTATCCCTCTTTTTCCATTTGCTTCCAGTAGTATAAACCACGTTTCCTTGCTGGTAAGCACACCCCGGGAAGTACCGCTGGGGCGCCTGAAATTTAATATATGTTTTTTATATGTAGCTTTCAATAAATGTACTTTATAAATTGGCTTTTGCCTGCATGGTACCCTTTGGTTTACGAATCTCTGAATTACAATTTATAATTCTAAAGCTTCTCCTATATCCAGCAGCATGAGGTCTTTTCCTTTGTTGAAAAATTTTCTTTTTGCTGCTTCCTTATCAATTTCTATATAGCCAAACGTATCGTAATGATAACCAAGTACTTTATCGCATTCCAGAAAATCTGACGCTATGATGGCATCATCAACATCCATAGTGAAATTACTGCCTACGGGCAATATGGCCAGGTCAAGCCTGGTACGCATCGGAATCAGTTTCATGTCAAACGTCAGCGCGGTATCTCCGGCAATATATATATTCTTATGTTCGCTTTCAATAACAAAACCTCCCTGGTTGCCGCCGTATGTACCGTCCGGGAAGGAACTTGAGTGCTGCGCCACCACATATTTAACTTTACCAAAATCAAATTCCCAACTGCCGCCATGGTTCATAGGATGTACCGTAAAGCCTTTCTTTTCATAATAACCTGTTATTTCGGCGTTTGATACTATAACCGCACCTGTATTGTGGGCTATGGCCTCCACATCAAGGGTATGGTCGCCATGCGCGTGCGTTACAAGTATGTAGTCAGCCTTTAGCTGCATAATGTCGATATGGGCAGCCATTTCATTTGCCGAAATATATGGATCCACTATAATATTTTTGCCTCCTACTTTAATAGCAAGGCTTGCATGCCCGAGATAAGTAATTTTCATAATGTATGTTTTTATGTTAGCTAATAGAAATTAGATTTATAACAAAATTAACAAGCCGGTCAGATAGCTTTTACTTTCAAGTTTATGGTAAAATGTCCTCAATCCGGCAGAGCGACCTTTTTTATCACAAACCGGCAATAAGGTGTATTGTTACCCCCCCCCGACTTATTTTATCTCCTTAATCCCCTTAATAAACAGCCATTTCATAAAAAGCTTCTCCTCACCCATATACGTTATTGCCTGGAATTTCGGCGTGAGCAACGAAGCTACTACTGCGGATGTAAGGGGTATCCACAATCCGGTAAGGCCGGTAAACCGGGCAGCAAAGAAATATACAATAGAAAAAAAGAAGGCAAAGCCTAAGAAATTATATATAAATGCTTTCGTTTTTTTATTCATTCCTCAAATTTGTGTTTTAAAGTTTAAAGTTATAAAGTTCCGGCAGCTACTCCCCTTTTGGGGGCTGGGAGGTATTGAACTTTGCTTTTTTGCTGCCTTCGTAGATTTCATATTTTACCAGCCTGGCTTCAAGTTTCCCGTTAAACAGCTTGATCTTTCGCGAAGGCTTTAAGCCTACAAACTTCAACGCATCGGGATTTGCTGTGATGAACCAGGCATTTGTGCCGGGATAGTTTTGCTTAAGCGTGTCGCCAATTTCCCTGTAAAAACGCTCCAGGTCCACGTCAAGCCTTTCGCCATAAGGCGGGTTAAACACCATGTGCAGTGGCCCGCGTGTTTCTTTTTCCGTATCAAAAAAGTTTTGCTGGCTTATGCTCACATACTCATCAAGGTTTGCATTCCTGATATTATCTTTGGCTTTCATGACTGCCGAAGGCGCTTTATCATAACCTTTGATAGTATAGTGAAACTCCTGAAATTTTTTCATTAGCGAATTCACTACAGTATCAAACAGGTCATTGTCCCAGTCTTTCCATTTTTCAAATGCAAATTCCTTACGGTTGATATTTGCCGGTATCTTGCATGCTATCATGGCTGCTTCCGCTAAAATAGTGCCACTCCCACACATAGGGTCCAAAAAGTCTCCCTGGCCGTCCCAGCCGGAGAGCAGGAGCATTCCTGCTGCTAGCACCTCATTGATAGGCGCTATATTGGTAGCAAACCGGTATCCCCTGTGGTGCAGTGACGTGCCTGAAGTATCAAGCGCAACAGAACACTGGTCTTTTTGTATGTGGAGATTTACGCGCAGGTCCGGATGGTCTTTATTAATATCAGGGCGTTTACCATAGCTATTCCGAAACTGGTCAACAATGGCATCTTTCGCTTTTAGTGCAACAAACTGAGAGTGGTTGAAATATTCCGAATTAAGCGTAACATCAATAACAAATGATTGATTGGCATTCAAATAATTATCCCATTTAATTTCCATAATTCCTTTATACAGGCTCTGCTCATTATATACCCTGAAAGTATGTATCGGTTTCAGGATTTTTAGGGCGGTACGCAGCGCGAGGTTGGCTTTGTACATAAAACCTTTGTCCCCTTTGAAACTGACCATCCTTACCCCCTGTTCTATTTCCTGTGCGCCTAAAACCAGTAACTCCCTGGCCAGTATTTCTTCAAAACCAAAAAAAGTTTTGGCAATCATCCTGAAATTATTTTCCATATACGCGTCTCAAATTCTTAGCAAAAATAAACTAAATTTGCGCGTACAATAAATCTCTATGCAAAAAGAAACAAACAGCTGGTATGCCTCCTGGTTTGATACGCCTTACTATCACATACTATACAAAGACCGGGATTATGAAGAAGCACAGCTTTTTATGGACAACCTTACCGGCTACCTGAACCTCCCTAAAGACGCAAAAATACTGGACCTTGCCTGTGGAAAGGGCCGCCACTCCATATACCTCAACCAGCTGGGATATGACGTCACAGGGGCAGACCTGTCGGAAAACAGCATTGAAGAAGCGCGTAAATACAGTAATGAAAAGCTGCATTTTAAAGTTCATGATATGCGGAAACCGATGCCGGAAAAATATGATGCCATATTTAACCTGTTTACCAGCTTTGGTTATTTTGAAAATGATGAAGACAATGTGATGACGCTAAAAGCCATGTGCAGCAGCCTCAATGAATATGGTTTCGGGGTGATTGATTTCATGAATGTACACCATGTGATAAAAAACCTGGTGCCCCGTGAAACAAAAACTGTTGAGGGTATTGTGTTCCATATACGGCGCCATGTAATTAATAATTACATTTTTAAAGAAATTGACTTTGAAGATAAAGGCGAAAAATTTCATTTTACAGAAAGGGTAAAAGTCCTGACCCTTGAAGATTTTGAGTCTATGATGGAAGATTCCGGCATCTACCTGCTCGATATTTTTGGGGACTACAGGCTGAAGAAATTTTACAAAGATGAATCAGAACGGCTCATTTTAATTTTTAAGTAGCATGATCTATATCCTGCCCTTTCTATCGGTTATTTTAGGTTATGCCGCAGCGCTTGTACTGAAGCCTGAAAATAAAAAAAGCCTTAAACTGCTGCTTGCCTTCAGCGGCGCTTTCCTGCTGTCACTCACGGTTATGCACCTGCTGCCGGAAGTTTATGAAAGCAGCCTCCACGCACATGAAAACCACATGCACGGGCATTCACACAATCGCCCTGTAGGTATTTATATAATGGCGGGTATTGTTTTCCAGATAATCCTCGAATATTTTTCTAAGGGTGCCGAACATGGCCATGTGCATATCCACGGGTACAAACACCTTCAGAAGATGCCGTGGTTGCTTTTCTTCAGCCTGTGTGTCCATGCCCTGCTTGAAGGTATGCCGGTAAGCCATCACCATGATATGGCGTGGGGCATTGCCATACATCATTTCCCTATTGCGATAATACTGACGGCTTTTTTTGTAAATTCAGGTTTGGACCGGGCAGCCATAATGCTTTTCATGCTGGCTTTTGCCGCCATGACCCCGCTGGGTACGCTATTATCGGGAGAGCTTCGTTTTATAAGCGATTATTATACTGAAATTTCAGCTGTAGTTGTAGGTATCTTATTCCACATATCATCAACTATTATCTTTGAGAGCAGCGAAGGCCATAAGTTTAACCTTGCCAAACTGCTTGTAATTATCCTTGGGGTCGTTATTGCCTATTTTATGTAAATATAAAACCAATATGCATTTTATAAAAACTACAGAACAGGATTCGCACTACCAAAACCTCGAAAAAATGCCGGTTGGCGTATTGCTCCAAAATATAAACAACGAAGATAAAACCGTACCTTTTGCCGTTGAGCGTGCGCTTCCGCAGATAGAGGTACTGGTAGCGGTAATAGCGGATAAAATGAAAGCCGGAGGGCGTCTCTTCTATATAGGGGCGGGCACCAGCGGCAGGCTGGGTATTGTTGACGCTTCAGAATGCCCGCCTACCTTTGGGGTGCCTTTCGACATGGTTATAGGCTTAATAGCAGGTGGCGACTCGGCCATACGAAAAGCGGTTGAATTTGCTGAAGATAACCGTGAACAGGCATGGAAAGACCTTTCAGGATATGGCGTTAATGATAAAGATGTTGTTATAGGGATAGCCGCCTCAGGTACTACACCTTATGTTGTAGCGGGGCTTGAGCGATGTAATGATAATAACATTGTTACCGGATGCATCGTATGCAATGAAGGAAGCCCTCTGGCAGCTGTATCAAAATATCCTGTGGAAGTGATTACAGGGCCTGAATTTGTTACAGGAAGTTCTCGGATGAAAGCCGGCACGGCCCAAAAACTGGTGCTGAACATGATATCGACTGCCACTATGATACAGCTGGGGCATATTAAAGGCAATAAAATGGTAGATATGCAGCTAAGCAACCATAAACTGGTAAAAAGAGGGATAAAAATGATAACTGATGAACTTAACATTCCTGAAGAAGAGGCAGCAATACTGCTTGAAAAATATAAAAACGTCCGTAAAGCAATAGAAGCCTATGCCAACCGATAAAAAAATGCTGATGAAAGGGGTCCGGTATATGGCAACCGCGCTGCCCTTTATGTTCATAGGCCCGGTAGTGATACACAGTGCTTTCAAAAACCAGGGACACCCGTTCTTCATTCCTGTCCTCGGCCTGGCTGTAATTACCTGTATCTTTTCGGTATTTATGGCATTCAAAGGAATAAACACAATTATTAAAAGCCTGTTTGACTCATGAAACATCATTATCTATTACTGCTGTGCCTGATTGTGACAGGGTGCTATCAGCAGGAGCGGAACTGCAGCAACTTTAAAACCGGAAAGTTCAGTTTTGAATATGAAATCAACGGCAAAAAAAAAATAACCCTTTTTGAGCGTACTGAAACTATTGAAATTGAAACCTTTGAAGGAAAAACAGATACCGCTTCGATACGCTGGGTTAATGACTGTGAATATATACTACAGAAAATAAACCCTAAAAACATGCAGGAAAAGAAAGCTGTACACATGAAAATCTTGACTACCAACAAAAATTCCTATACCTTTGAATACTCATTTGTAGGTGATACACAAAAACAAAAAGGTACTGTAACCAAAATCAATTAAAAATAAACCGCATGGAAGTTTTTCTCAACCCTGACGCATGGGTAGCATTATTAACCCTGACTTTCCTGGAAATAGTACTGGGTATAGACAATATAATATTCATATCAATTGTAACCGGTAAATTACCCGAAGAAGACCGTAAAAAAGCAACCAGCATAGGCCTTTTCCTGGCAATGTTTATGCGTATAGGCCTGCTTTTCGGGATTACGCTCCTTATTGCCATGAAAGCGCCATTGTTCAGTTTTGACTGGGGATGGTTTAGCGGAAGTTTTACAGGACAAGCACTTATACTGCTTGCCGGCGGGCTTTTCCTTATTTATAAAAGTACAAAAGAAATACACGAAAAAGTAGATCACAAGGGTGAAGAAGAAAAAACACTGGGTAAAGCGGCAAAAAAATCCTTTACAAACGTAATTCTCCAGATATTACTGATTGACTTAATATTTTCGGTAGACTCCATACTTACAGCGGTGGGCATGACAAGCGGTATCGAAGGGGCCTTATATATTATGATTACAGCTGTGGTTATATCAGTTGGAGTAATGATGCTGTTTGCGGTACCGGTAGGGAATTTTGTAAATGCCAACCCATCCATACAAATACTTGGCCTTGCTTTCCTTATACTAATTGGCTTCATGCTGATAACCGAAAGCATGCACCTTTCCGGGGCCACATTAGCAGGCCAGCATATTGGGGCAGTGCCCAAAGGATATTTATACTTTGCAATTGCATTTTCGCTTGCCGTAGAGTTTATCAACATGAAACTAAGGAAGAAAATTTCCTAATTTTACTAAAACTATCAAAAAAAGCATCCTGAACGGATGCTTTTTTTGTTTAATCCATGTGTCTTATCTTGAAGTTTATAACCCGGCAATACTGGCACAGCACACACTATGACACTGAAAATGAACCACAACGAAAGTTAAAAATTTCCTATTTTTACCAGTCTAAATAAAATAAAAAATTATGTTGGAGTAAATTTGATGTTAGTCAAACGATAAAATATACTAACATGAAACAGAATTTACTTACCATCTTTGCAGTACTTCTTCTTGGAGGAAATGCTGTGTCACAAACAGCCAGGGTCCAGGTGATCCATAATGCTGCTGATGCCGCCGCTTCGGTTGTTGACGTTTATTTAAACGGGGAGATCCTAATCAATGATTTTGCTTTCCGTACGGCTTCATCTTTCGTTAACGCTCCCGCCGGTACACCTATTACAATCGTAGTAGCGCCGGGTAACAGTACATCAGCAACTGAGGGTATTTATACACTTACTACTACCCTTACGGCTAATGAAACTTACGTTATTGTAGCCAGCGGGATTGTGAGTACCTCAGGCTACTCTCCTAACCAGGCTTTCCAGCTTTATCCTTATGC